>JAUVBS010000136.1 GCA_030591105.1 bacterium
AAAGCACGTGGCTGCGCCCCGGCGAGGACCACGGCCTCGCCGTAGACCGGGTAGCCCAGGTTCGGAACCAGGACATTGTCGCCCTCCTCGACATACGCCAGCGGCAAATGAGCCAGACCTTCCTTGCTACCGATCAGCACCTGGATCTGTTTTTGTGGATCGACCTGCACGCCGTGCCGACGCGCCAGCCAAGCGGCGATCGCTTCACGCAGCTCTGGCGCTCCCTCCTGCGCCGGATAGCGGTGGCCAGCGGGCTGACGGATCGCCTCGGCCATCCGTTCGAGCAACTCAGCCGGAGTCGGTCGGTCCGGATCGCCGATACCGAGGTCGACGACATCGACGCCGGCGGCCCGCGCGCGTCGCTGCGCCGCGTCGAGCTGCGAGAATAGGTAAGGCGGCAGCTTGCTCAGACGTCCCACCCGTTCGACCTCTCTGTTCGGTACTTGCGCCAGAAAAACGGCCCCGCGGGCGCCGCGCCCGCGGGGCCTCCGTCCCGCATTATACACCGATGCTACGCAGAATCCAGCAGCCGAACCGGGTCGGTCCCGCTCCGTTAGCCGCCCTGCGCTTCCTTCTGCTTTTTCTTCTCGTTGTAGTCGATGTACTGATCCATCCGACCGATCTCGGAGTAAGCCTGGGCGACCCAGTCGGTATCGCCACTGGCGAGATACCGGCTGAACTTGGCCTTGGCCTCCTCGTAGTCGCCATTACACTCGAGCGCTTTGCCCCAAGCGTAATAAACCTTGCCGATGGCCTTCTGCCCCTGCGACTTGTGACTGGCCACCGCCGCCGAGGCCTGCGCCTGGGCAGCCGAGCACTGTCCGGCCTCGACCATCACCTGGATCATCGCCGCGGTCGATGCCATGTCGTTCGGCTTGAGCTTCAGGTAGCTCCCGTAAGCGTCGGCACTCTTGGCCTTCTGGCCCAGCTGATCATAGCAACGGGCCAAGCTCAGATATGCGTTGGCATTCTGCGGATTCTGGGCGACCAGTTGCTCGAACTGTTTCGAGGCCGTCTTGTAGTCGCCACTTTTCATCGACGCCACCGCCTGGGCATAAGCGGTCGTACCGCCGGCCGAACTGCCGTACTGCTTGGCGAGTTGATCGTAATGCGCCGCCTTGTCGAGGTTACCGATCTTCCGCTGTTGGTCGGCGGCCTTCTGGCACGCCTTGGTCAGCTGAGGCAGAATCTGCTCGCGCAATTGAGGGCAGGTCTGCTCGGCGTGCTGCAACGTCTCTACCGCCTGTGTCGTGAAGTTAGCAGCCATGTGCAAGATGCCGAGGTTGAAATTGATGCCGCAATCGTCCGGCAGCTGCTGCTGGGCCTTCATGTACTCCGCGCGCGCTGCCTGGTAATCCTTGTCCTTGGCGTACGCCTTGGCCAGGCTGGCGTAATCGGCCGCGACAACGTCTTCGCCCTGTACCTCGACGGCCCGCCCATAGGCCCTGATCGCCAGATCGTATCGGCCCAACTTGAGGTAAGCTAATCCCAGACCCCGCAAGGAGTAGACGTGTTCCGGGCAGAAATCAAGGATCGACTGCAGGCGCGGAATGGCCAGGTCCCACTGTTGTTTCTGGATGAACTGATGGGCCTCCTGGTAAGCGCGGTTGGCCTCGTTCTGACGTTCGGAATCGCATTCGGCCTGCGCACCCACACCCCAGGTGCAAGCGACCAATCCGGCCAGCAGGCTCAAACAGATTTTGGTATAAACGGTCCTCGGCTTGCGCACGGGGATACCTCCGTTGTCGGGGCGAAATTGGCGCGGGATACAAAACTAGGCCCGGGGTCGCCAGGTCTGCCTCAAACTAACCGTTACCGGCTCTCCTGTCAATTCTCGGCTCCTGGCGGTGCCGGTCTCGCACCGAGCCGAAGTAGCCCTTCGAGCACCCCTCCCGCGATGGCGAGCGCCTTGTCCGAAACCAAACCCGGATCGATAGCGGCGCCGCGGGGATCGATATCTCCAACCTTCATTCCTGCAAAAAGTTCCACATCTGATGAGATCAAACCCCGCACACGCCCGGCGATCTCAGCACGGACCGGCCGACCGTCCACGGTACCGATCGTATCACCCGCGTATACCAGATCACCGATCACACACCGTGGTGTCAGATACCCCACGCCAGGCGCGCGCAACAGGCGACTGGCGGTGGCACCGCCCACGTCACCGGGGATACCGGTATCGGCGAGCGCCTGCCCGGCATCGATAACCGTACCCAACCGCGCGCCACGGTGGGTCTCAACGATCAGATCCGCGTCTTTGCCACAGCGAAAACCCGGCCCGAGGCCGATCAGCGGGGCCGCGGCCCGTGGCAACGGATCCGGGGCCCGCTTGGTCATCCGGGCATCGATCACCACATCGGGCCTCAGGCGGCCCCTCTGATCGCCGTCCGGCGCAACGATGACGGTCACTTCGCCACGGCTCCACACCGCTTCTGATGGCAGGGCCAGCCGACCAGTGACACCCTCGACCGCCACCTCGCCGATCCGAACCGCCTCGCTGAAACAGACCAGGCGTCGTACGGCAAGCGGCGCGGCGACCTCCGCCATCAAGACACGGTAGCCGCAACGTACCAAGCGCCACCCCACTCCGGAGGCGAGTTCGCCCGCACCCTGGATCCAGATGCCTGCGTCGTCGGTCACGGTACCTCCGGCTGATCCGCGGGCGTGGTACGGGGGCAGCACCGGTGCAGATATACGCCCTGCATTTGGCCGTTGTCCCCGTGAATCAACGGCACAGCGCGCAGGACGGCGAGCGCCTCGGCCAGCACGCTCAAGGCGATTTCCCCGGGGGTCTCGGCGCCCACAGTGAGCCCGACTGGCATCTGGATGCGCTGCCAACGCTCCCGCGCCTGCGGGTGGTCGCCGCAGAGTCCGGCCAGTTTCGCAACTTTGGTACGGCTACCGATCACTCCTAGATAAGGGAGTTCAATTCCTTGTTTAAGTTCGGCCGCCAGGACGGCAGCGAGGTACTGCCCGTCGAGCTCGTGGCTACGGCTGGCAATGAGGATGGCGGTACGCGGGGTGATGGTCAGGTGGGCGGCCAGCTTCTGCGGATCGGCCTGCATAACGGTCGCGCCGGTCACGTCAGTCAGAAAATCGGGCCGGTCGTCCACCAGTACGAAGCGCCACGCGAGCGAGGCACCGAGGCGTACCACGGCACGGCCGATGTGCCCGGCACCGACGACCCAGAACGGCTGGTTGTTGCCGATCGGTTCGAGAAACAGTTCCAGCTCACCTCCGCACGCCGCCAGATCACCACGCAGATCGAGCTGCAGCCGTCGGCACACACCGTCGCTCAGAACCTGGCGAGCCTCGGCAACCACCAGGGCTTCCGCCCGGCCACCGCCCACGCTGCCGGTGACGCGCCCGTCGGCGTGCACGATCATCTTGCTGCCCAGATGCCGCGGCGTCGAGCGCTGTGCACCGATCACCGTGGCCAGCACACCGTGCTGACCGTCGGTAACCATCTCGGCCAGAACCCGGTAGAGATCCACCTCTTCACCGCGGTGCCACTTCGCGTCGCTCATGGGTCCTCTTTCGGTGGAGTGCTCGGCTGGTCAACAGTCCGCATCGTTAAATCTGCCGGGTCGTCGTAGTCCGCCACCACCCCGGGATCGTCAAGCGCGACCAAGCACCGGACAATCCGTTCACGCCGATCTCCGCGGACACTGGCGTCGCACACTTCGCGTAGGCGGTCGCACATGCGGCCCGGGAGATCTGGGTCGGCCAGGACCTGAAACGACGCCACCGGCATCACCACCGGGTGGCCAGGCCGATCACCGTAACCCGCCACGAGCAGCGCGTTGGGTTCAGCTTGCGATCTTGCCCTCAACGTATGCAGCGACGCCGCTCGCACCTCCGGCAGATCGACCGGGTGCAGCCACAAATGGCTGGCCGTACCGGCAAGCACTGCCAGTGCCGCACCGGCCGAGGCCGCCGTGCCGGCGCCGGGTGCCCGCTCGATCCAGCGCTGCACGGCACCGCTGGTGACCGCCGGTTCATAGAGACGGCGCAGCTGGCCGGTCGTCACCACCGCGACTGGTAACCCCGCCGTACCGTAGAGCCGCGCGATCCGGACCAGGAACGGATCGTCGT
The DNA here is from genome assembly GCA_030591105.1 of bacterium. GTDB lineage: Bacteria > Krumholzibacteriota > Krumholzibacteriia > LZORAL124-64-63 > LZORAL124-64-63 > JAUVBS01. Next base: position 4,096 of record JAUVBS010000136.1, read on the forward strand.
CGCCCGGCAGACGGCAGAGCCCCTTCGGTCGGCCCATCCGCTGGCTCTCGCCACGGGCGAGGATCACCGCCCAGTCACATCGCTTCAGATCGCTCACCCGGCATCTCCTGGGCCGATGTTTTCAGTCGCGCGGTACGCGGTGCGTAGATTGCGGCGTTCCGGATCCAGCTCGCAGAACAGTACCAGCGGTAGGCGCGGTTCGGCCATGACCCGGGCGACAAAATCGAACAGACCGATGCCGTCGTCCAGATCGCCGAGCTGCGTCAAGGCCAGTGCGACCGGTACCGAGCGCGGTACGCGGTCGAGGTAGCCGCCCGGCTCCATAAGCAGCGCGTGGAACTGCTGCCAATCCCAGCTCGCGTCGGCCGCGACCCCCACGAGCGGGCCCGGCGGCAACTCGTCCCAGCGGTGGACCACCTGACCGACCGGCTCGGCCAGCGCTCCGATCCCGACCACCAGCACAGCCAGCGAGGTACGCCCCGGCCAGCGTGGCTCGTCAGGCCGGTGTAACTTGACCGGCTGACCGGCTGCACCGTCGGCTTCGACCAGCACGACGTGGTCCGGCGCCAGAGACGCGAGACGGTCCACCTGTTCCGGTTCGAGTCCACGCCACTTTCCGTCGGCGTGCGTGCCGTCGCACAGGTAGCACCAGCTCGGCAGCCGTCCAGCCGGTGCAGCGGTTTCCGGCCCGCCGTCGGGATCGTCCTCGCCGCCCTCCCGTGCTGCGGCCGCAACCAGCTCGCGCCACTGAACCACCGGCCAGGCGGACACCGGTTCGCTGCGCGTCGTGGTCGTCAGGATCACCGGTACATCCTCGGCACGGTACTGCGCACCGCACGCCAGCATGAGCGAGGTCTTACCTCCACCACCGGCGAACGCGACCACGTGACCCGCTTCACGGGGCAAGAACTGGTGCCAGTCGGTGAGAAACGCAAAGTCCATGGCTTGTCCGCTTCACCTAGGTCCGCGACTCAGCCGCGGTCATACCGATTGAGCTCGGACTATGCATGATCACTCCGGGCTAGAACTTCATGGTACCAACGCAGCAAACGCGTGACCATCTGCGCTGCGGTATAGTGTTCCTGGACCCGGACGCGTCCCGCTTGACCCCAACGGCGCGCCAGCTGCGAGTCGTCGAGTAACTCGGCCAGTGCGGCGCGCAGGGGCGCCAGTTCGCCCACCGGTACCAACCGGCCGCTTACCCCGTCCTCGACGATTTCACCGGCGCCGGTCGGCAATCGCGAGGCGATCACCGGTAGCCCCGCCGCCATCGCTTCGAGTTGTACCAGACCAAATGTCTCGCTGCGATCCAGACTCGGCAGGACCAGAGCCCGCGCGCCGGCCATCAATTCTCGCAGACGAAGATCGTCCACCTCACCGACGATACGGATCCGATCACCCCCGCGCTGCGCCGCGATCAGATCGGCCAGCTCTGCGCGTAGCGGCCCGTCGCCAATGATATCGAGCCGCGCGCCGGGCACCTCAGCGATCGCTGCGCAGAGCAACGGTAGTCCCTTGTAGTGTACCAACCGTCCGACGAACAGGAACGGGCCGTCACCGCTACCGGGCGATTCGGCCCAACGATCCGGTTCGATACCGAACGGAATCGCCACGACCTTCTCGCGCCAACGCTGCAACACCTCGGAGCCATCGGCCAGAGTCTGCGAGGAAACGGTGATGCCGTGGGCCTGTGCCAAGCAACCGGTGACCGCCGGCGCAACGATGCGTGAGCCGAGCCGCTGGCGTGTGATATCCGCATGGTACCAGACCACCAGCGGTGGCAGGTCGCCTCCCAGCCAAGCCGATAACGTTAACCACGTCGCGGCCGCGAGCGGATTCGGTAAGTGCAAGTGGACGAGATCGGGACGAAAGTGCCGTACTTCACGCCGCACCAGCGCCGGTAGATTCGGTGTGACCGGCTGCGAGTTGATCACCGCCAGTCGCCCGGCGCGTACCAGCGTCCCGCACCGACCCGATGCCGGCCCGCACAGCACCTCTCGCCGATCGCCCCAGAACTGGGCCGCCACCACCGCGCCGACGTCGTGGCCGCGATCCAGCAACCCCTCGCAGATCAGGCGCAGAACCGTCTCCATGCCGCCCCGAGCGGGCGCGTAGTATTTACCCAGATGCAGGATACGCATGAGCGGTAGTCTAGCCGACGCGCCGGCGCACGTAAAACCCAGAGTCACAG
>JAUVBS010000055.1 GCA_030591105.1 bacterium
TCTGTATCTTGAATGGGTGGATTGAGGTCGCGGGGGTTTGGCGGCGGCGTACGGAACGCACACACCGACGATCGCAACGCTATCTGCTGGACCTGAGCGCCCGATGACGGGGCCGGCGCTAGGGGAAACCATGCTCGACGTATCGAAACTCAACGACCATTCGCGCGATTTTGCCCACCGTCTGTTTCGACTGTTCCCGGAGTGGATCCGCTACGCCCGCTTCGACCCTTACGAGGATTTCGAGCCGGAAGCGATGCTGGTCGAGGTACCACGGCCGGTGGGAGACCCGCAACACGGCCTGTTTATCACCACGAGTGAGTGGGAAGTGTCGGTTGGCTTCGGTGAGAATTTCCACACCCGCTTCGGCTCCGACGGAGACCCCGGAGAGGCGCACTTCTTCGACAGGGCGCTGGCTTTCATCGAGGGTTTCGTCGCCGAACGTCTCGTCGTCGCCACCGCCCAGCAGGATAACGAGTGGCTCGGTGCGTGGACCGTCGACCGGACCCGCGAAGACATCGATGAGTTGACCGTAGAACCGGGCGTGACGCTGACGATCCGCTCCTGGCGGGGAACCTTCGATCGCAAGGTCGTAACAGCCGAATAGCCAGGTGTTGCTGGTAATTCCCTTAATCTCCAGTATGGTTCCGGTGGAAGCCAACCCGTGATCGGGACGGGTTACGTACGTATAGTCTGAGCCGGAATCACGAGGATCGCCTTGACCCGTTATCAGCGACCGCTGTTGATCGTCAATCCCGTCTCCGGACGCGGCCGTTCCTTGCGCGTTGTTCAGCGCGTGCGCCGCGAACTGGAGAGTCGTGGGGCGACCTGTGCCGTGCGGGTCACCGAGGGACCTGGCGACGCCAGCCGGTGGTCCCAGCGGGCGGCTGCAGACAGCTTCGACCTGATCGTAGCCGTCGGCGGCGACGGTACACTCCAGGAAGTGATCGCGGGGCAAGCTCGCTGCGAGCGCAAGATGCCCGTCGCGGTCATTCCCCTGGGTACCGCCAATGTGGTGGCCATCGCACTCAGCTTGCCGTGGTTAGTCCGGCCAGCGGTGGAGAACATCGTCAATGGGAGGGTCCTACCGTTCGATGTGGGTTATCTTCCCGATCACGACCGGTACTTCATTCTGATGGCCGCCATCGGCTATCCGGCGCGCATAATCAAGGACTCCCCGCGCCGGCTGAAGAAGATCTTCGGTGTCTTCATTTACATCTGGGCCGGCCTGCGTGCCGCCCTGCGTCCGAGCCACGCCCGCGTCGCGGTCGAGGCTGACGGCCAGACCTACCATTTCGTAGCCAACACCGTGCTGGTCTCGAACATCGGTAAGATCGGCGACATAAACTTGAAGGTCTCGCCCGATACGAGCCCCCACGACGGCAAGTTCGATATCACCATCATCTCCGGCCGTACGTTCTGGGACGTTCTGAAGATCATCTTCCGTATGCTGACTTGGCGCTGGCCGTTGACCCGCCGGTTGCGCTACCTCCAGGCGAGCCGCTTGGTGATCCGGTCCTTGCCACCGGTGCCGGTCCAGGCCGACGGTGAGATGCTGGGTAATACTCCGTTGCGGGCTGAGATCAGGCCGGACGCTGTCGAACTGATCGTCGGTCCGCGTTACGGCTGATGACACGGAACGTCTACACCGCCCCTGCGGCAAAGGAGTGATCGGGCGTGTAGTGGGGATGAGTTTGCAGCTGCCAACCAGCAACTTAATATATTGCAATCTGATGACTGCATGGCGGGTCGGCACGGTCGCCAACACCCCGTTGACACTTGCTGGGCGCGGCAAATTTTGGTACGCTATCAGAGCTGACCGGACAACGATGTGTGCAACACCATAATTGAGTGTAGTTGTTGAAAAACCGCGCCATACGATTGTAACGGTCCAGCACTGGGGAGCTCCGGCTCCCCTTTTTTTATGCCGTTCAGTTGCCTCGAGATTGTAACTTCCAGATCAGCGATCGCTGTCTTGACCCTCGCTCGTCGGGATATCGGTTTCTTCATCGGTCTCTTCCGGTGGCCGCCGGAAGACAAACTGCAATCCAGTTGAACGCTCTCGGTTGGCGTTGTGGTCAGCGTCAGCGACGACCTCGCCAGCGGTGGGCGTTGCGGCACGGCTGGTCGTAGGCCGAGGACCGAAGCTGTCGACGCGGGCCGGCTCGTACGGCGCGTCGGGCCGCGGTCTGACGGCGGGCGGGGCTGCTGCGGTGAGCGGTGGTGTGTAGCGTGGGACACCGAGTTGCCGCCAGCGTAGCGGCCAGTCCACCAGCTGGGTGATCAGACCGCTGAGTTCACGCGTGCGGGCGCTGACTACGGCCGGATCGATGCCCGATTCCTTCAGGACGGTGACGGCACAGTTCACGATGGCGTCGCCGATGGCGCGGTGGGCTGCATAGCTGAGGTAAGGGTCATCGCTCCAGTTGGCTTGCAACACTTCCTGTTTCCGGTGCGGATGCAGGAAGGCGTCAACCCGGGCGCTGCCGTCGACCACGAGGTGGATCCACGGTCCGGGCGCCGCGGCGAGACGTGCCTCGCCAGCGGGGTCGACGAAGATGCGGGCATCGGCGATGACGCATGGTCGGGTGGTGTGCACCAGCAGTGCGACGCGTCGTCGGCCCGCCGCTTCCAGTTCCGGCTGCAGCGCCGCGAGACATTCCGGCGATCCTTCGATCAGCACGAGGTCGCGACCTGCGGCGACGAGCTGCCGGCAACGATGCCAGACCTGGTCGCGGTCCCGCAGGGTGTACAAGCCGCCGGCGACCACTCGGGGGCCCAATTCCGCGAGCAGGCGTACGGCTTCGTCGCGCCGGTCGTACACGCGGCGGGCCAGCTCGGTGGTTAGCTGCTCGGGAGGTGTCGGCAAGTACAGACACGGTTTGGTCTGCGCGACCTGGACCGCGCCGCTTCGGGCCAGGGTCGCCAGCGTCTTGGTCGTGTTGGCTGGGTCACGCCCGAGTGCCTTGGCGACGCCGTAACCACTGACCGGTCCGTCGTGAGCGAGCTGTAGCAAGCCGGCGTAAATCTCCGCCTCGCAGCGGGTCAGCCCCAGGGCGGCTAACGCAGCGATCGCATCTGTCGAGTCGGTCATGGCAGCGATCTCCTTGGGTTTCTTGGTCGCCGATCACGCGGTCCCATGGTGCCGCCATTCAGCCGGCTGTCAACCCTGAGGTTGCCGCCCACGGACCGAGAGAGGATTTCCCTTTCCTTGATCACCTCTTTTTGAGAATGATGTGAGCTGGCACCACGACCTCGACAATTTTCGCAAAGCGGGGGTTCCCATGGTCTTGCTCGAGTTCTCCATGTATCCCACCGACAAGGGTGAGAGCGTATCCGATTACGTGAAACGGTCGCTCGCGATCATCGACGACAGCGGACTGCCGTACAAGCTCGGTCCGATGGGCACCTGTCTCGAAGGGGACATCGACGAGGTGTTGGCCGTCATGAAACAGTGCTTCGCGCGTATGAGCGAGGATAGTAACCGCATCGCGTGTGTGATGAAGTTCGACTACCGCCGCGCCAAGGGTGGCCGGCTCGAAGCGAAGGTCGAAACTCTCAAGCAGAAGACCGGCCGCGATCTGCGGACCTGAACCGGCCGGTCGCGGTGTGCCGGCCACCGCTCCGCGGGTGTCCAGCACCGCCAATTATGCGTGTTCAGCTCATACCGCCCTCGTGGGCGACCCACTTGCTGAGCGATCTGACCGATTGGCAACGGGCTCCGTTGCCGGTCGCGGCGCTCGAACCGTTCGAGCTGCCGGATGATGCCTACTTCGAGTACGCGTCCCTCGACGCCGACAGTCGCCAGCGGCCCGATCCCGACAACGCCAACCCGCCGGCTAACCCCTGGTGGGACCACGCACGCTGGTTGGCGGGGCCGGCGTACCGCCCGGATCCGTATGCGGAAATCGGTACGGCGCGCCCCCGCGGTAGGGTGGTGCGGTGCGAGGTGGAATCGGCGATCCTCGGCCAGAAACGGCGTGTGCTGATCTACTCACCCGAGGATCTGGCAGACCAGCCGTTACCCCACGTCGTGTTCCAGGACGGCAAGGCGTATTACGGTTGGGGCAAGGTTCCGCAGGTTTTCGACCGGCTGCTGGCGGCCGGCGAAGTAAGTCCGGCCCACCTGGTCTTCGTGCCGCCGGTGGACCGCACGCGCGAGTACGCGTTCAACGACTCGTATCAGAACTTTTTGATCGAGGAGTTGCTGCCGGAGGTTGCGCGGCGTGCTCCGTGCAACGGTCAGCGTATCGCCTGGGGCGCGAGTCTGGGTGGGTTGTTGTCGGCTTGCCTCGCCTGGCGGCATCCGCTCGTCTTCCAGTCGGTCGTCACCCAGTCGGGAACCTTTCTGTACGACCCAGAGCAGGATCTAGCCGATCCCTGGCAGGGCGGCGAGTGGTTTCTAACGCAAGTTGGCGCCACTGTCTGGCGGCCGCTGCGCTGGTATCTGGACTGCGGTTCCCTGGAGTGGCTGATCGCCAGCAACCGACGGCTCGTCGCCGCCCTGCGTGAGCAGCGTTACGAGGTGCAATTGACCGTTCGCAACGCCGGGCACAACTGGGTCAACTGGCGGAACGGTCTTGCCAGCGCTTTTCGTTTCGCGCTTGGTCGGCCGGTTTGATATATCCTGGTAGCATGAGTTGGCGCGAGCGCATCCTGACTAATCTAGCCCTCGGACCCCACGAGTTACGTCCGTTGCTCGCCCTGACCTTGGCTAATTTCCTGTTGATGTTTTCCTACGTCGCGGCCAAGACCGTGCGCGACTCCGTTCTGCTGGCCCGCTTCGATCTACAGCATCTGCCGTACATCTACATCGCCGCGGCTGTGTTGCTTGCGTTGTTGTTCACGGGTTCGAACTGGCTTCGCGAGCGGGTCCCGGCACGCCGACTCATGGCCGCGACTTACGGGGTCATCACGGCGGTACTGGTGGGCTTCCGCGGCTTCTTGAAGAGTGATTCGCCCCTGGCGCCCGCGTTGTTCTACGTCTGGGTCGTCGTCTACGGTGGCGTGGTTTTCGGGCAGTTCTGGGTTTGCTTTCACGCGGTCACCTCGGCGCGGGGTTCGCACCGTATGGTGACGTTGGTCGCGAGTGGGGCACTGGCAGGACAGATCGTTGCCGGCCTGCTGGTCGAGCGTCTCGCGCGGGGGCACCTCGCCCGCTCCGCGGAGGATCTGATTTGGCTCGTCATCGTGTCGTTGTTGCTCTCGGCGGTCGCCATGGGACGGGCCATGCGTCTGTGGGGAGATCAGGTTCTGAGCGAGCGCCGGCTGGAGACGGATGTCGAGCCGCTATCTCGACGCACACCGTTGCAGGAGATTGCCGCGGTGCCATACCTGCGCTCGCTGGCGCTGTTCATTTGTGGCGGCGTTGCGGCCGAGACGGTGGTCGACTTCCTGTTCAAGGTGACGGTCCAGGCGACGGTGGCGCCCGAGGAACTGACCCGCTTTTTCGGACTCTTTTTCACGGCCGTGGGTGTGGTTGCTCTGGTGGTACAGCTGGTCGTGACCCCGCGGTTATTGCGGCGCTACGGCGTCGCGGCGACCGTACTCTTTCTGCCCCTACTACTGCTGGGGACAGGATCATTGGTGGTTCTATTACCGGCTCTACTGGCCGCTGTCTTGCTGAAGGGTGGCGACGTGGCCACCCGCACGAGCGTACACAAATCGGCCGTCGAGCTACTCTACCAGCCGCTGCGGCTACCGGTGCGACGCCGCGTCAAGCCGACTCTCGATGCGGTGAGTGAACGATCGGGCGATGCCATCGGTGGCCTGGTGATCTTGGCGGCGTTGCAGCTGGGACTCGGTCGGGCAGGATTCCTCTGGCTGCTGCTGGCGCTGGTGGTGCTGTGGCTCGCCGCTGGGCGGCGGGTGCGGCTCAATTACGTCCGCACCCTTCGTTCGCGGCTATCGGCGCCGCAACGCAGCGCCGACAGTGCCGAGAATCTGCTCGACGACGCAGACTCTTTCGCGGCGTTACTGCGGGTCTTGAACAGTCCCCGGGCCGAGGAGGTTATCCAGGCACTCGAACTGTTCGAAGCGTACGACCGGCCGGAGACGGTGCCGACGGTATTGCTGGCACACCGTGACCCGGACGTGCGTCTGCGTACGCTGCAACTGATGCGTGACGCCGGTCGAGACGATTACTTCGGTTTCCTCGATCTCTTGCTCGAGGACGACGACAGTCGCGTGTGTCATCTGGCGCTGGCCACTCTCGCTGATACCGACAGCCGTTTCGCGTTGCAAAGGGTTGACCGCTGCACTGACGATGCCGATCCGGTGGTGCGCGCGGCGGTCGGTTACTGCTTGCTGAAGCTAGGAGACTCGCGTCAACGTCGCGACGGACGACATCGGCTGGACCGGTTACGTCGTGGTGAACCGGTCGAACGGCTCGTCGTGGCGTGGACCCTGGGGCGATCGAGCGAGCGGCTGCCGTTGCAGTGGTTGGCGGACCTGCTGCGCGACGCCAACCTGGCGGTTCGTCGGGCGGCGGCCGCCGCGGCGCTCCGCCACCGCGATCTGGATCTGGTCGAGCCGCTTTGCGAATTACTGTTCAGCGACCGTACAGCGCCGGCGGCTCACGCTGCGCTGGTTGCCCTCGAGGATGCGGCCGTACCGCGTTTATTGGAGGTGTACGGGCAACATACGGCGGGCTGGCTGCGATTGAAGGTCGTTGCTGTTCTGCGGGCCATCGGCACACCAACCGCAGCCGCAGCGCTGCTGGTCTGTCTGGAGCAGGGGGAGGAATGGATCGGTATCGAGACGCTACAGGCGTTGGTCGAGTTGCAGCGGGCCGGCGACGGCGGTGACCTCGACCGGGGTCGTCTCGACGAGATTCTGGCCCGTGACGAGTATCGGCTCGTCTTCTATCTGGCGCGGTTAGAAACGTTGACGATTTCGCCGGGCTCGGACCGGTCGTATGCACAGCTCTTGCGGGCGGAGGTGAACGAGCGAGCCGACGCGTGTCTGGAGCGCTGTTGCCAAGCACTGGAATTGATGTTCCCAGCGCGCGAGATCCTGGCGGCTTTCGGTCAGTACCGCGACGGCGATCCAGTTGCCCGCGCCAACGCCGTGGCGTTCCTCGATGCCGTCTTACCGCGGGCGCGCCGGCGGCGGGTGATCGAGTTCATGGAGCAGTTGCCGCTGGCGCAGCGTCTACAGCGCGCCCAGGTACCGCTACCGGCTACGGTGGCCGTGGCGTTACGTAGTTTGGCGGCCGGTGATGATGACCTGCTGCGGGTCTTGGTGCTGGCCGCGGCCGGCGACTACCGTGCGGCGGAGAAGATCGGCCCGGTGGTCGTTGCCACCCCTGGTGCACCGCGGATCTTGCGCGAGGCGGTGGCGCAGTTCGGCGATAGAACGGAGGGTGAGAGCGCGTGAAGGACAGGCTACCGATGACCATCATCGACAAGATCGTTTTGCTGCGTCGTGTCGAGGTGTTCGAAGAGGTATCGGTGCGCGACCTCGGCCGTCTGGCCGAGGTGGCCCAGGAGCTGACCATCTCCGCCGGGGAAATTGTTTTTCGGGCGGGCGAGCCGGCGGATTTTATGCTGGTGCTCGCCGAGGGACAGATCAGTGTCCAGTACGAAGGCGTGGAGTTCCTCCAGCTCAGATCGCGCCAGACCTTTGGCGGTGTGAATCTGCTCGAGGGCGGCGCTCACGATTCGACGGCGATAGCCCTGATACCGAGTCACGGGCTGAAACTCGGGCGCGAGGAACTGCTGGAGATGCTCGAGCGCTACCCGTCGGTCAAGACCACGATCATGCGCTTCATGATCCGCACCGTACGGAAGATCCGCAGACGCCTGGTTGGACTGGAGCAACGGGTGCGCGAGTTGGAGGCCCTCGCGGAAATCTGTGTCGATCCGAACGAACGGGCAACGTCCCGCGGCTACGACCGCCTACTGCGTTATGCGATGACCCACCGCGGAGTCGCGGCCGGGGGCTTGGTTTACACCGAGGGGCGTGAAGTGCGCGACGGTCTGGACTGCCGGCGGTACAGCTTCGATGCGGCAGTAGATCTGCCGGGCGAGTTTTTCAGTTTCATGTTCCGTATCGAGGCGAGTGTTTGGGAGCACGATGGGCAGATAGTTGGTGCCGAGGGTTTGACGCGGCAGAATGCGGCCACCGTTCAAGTTTCCGCACATCGCGACGCAGATCGGTTGATCGCGCGCATCACGCATGATGATGTTTGCCAGGAGCTACGGCTCGCGCCGCAGGATTTGGATGTGACCGATCTGGAAATCTTTTTCCGACTCGTCGCACCCCACTCGCCGCTCGAAGAGGGATTAGAGAGGACAGTCGCGGTGCTGCGGCTGACGACCGGACATCTGGTAAGCGCGCGCCTGCGCAACCTGGGCAGCGATACGGTGCGTCTGGCGGGCCACGATCTGCCGGCGGTGCGCTTGCGGTACGAGGACCTCGAAGAGAGCGTGGATCTGTGGTTCCACACCACGCAGCGGTGCCTCGTGCGCGCGGTGTGGCACGAAAATATGGCCCTGGCCGCCGAACTGGTGGCGCAGGAGGGCTTTGCCGAGTTCGGTTTCCTGGCCGATGGGGACCGCGGCTGATCGGTGCCGGCGGCCGCGGTGCACAGCGGTCACCGTTGGCCGGGATCGCAACCTCCACTGTCGGACTCGGACTTGCCCGGTGCTACGCGAGATACCATCTTTGAACGCAACAGATTCTCACCCGATCCGAGCGAGGAAACGCCATGCGTGCACGCCCCGTCCTGTTCGTACTGTTATTGACAGCCTGCTTGATGATCGCGACCGCAGCGAACGCCTCCGACCGCGTATTCGGCAAGGGGGTGTCGGCCAACGATACGATTCTGGTGAGCGAGCTGCTCGATAACGCGGACCAATACGTCGGTGAGACCGTCCGCGTCGAAGGCACGGTGGTCGGCTGTTGCAAGAAGCGTGGCTGCTGGATCGAGCTGGCGTCGGACCGAGAATTCGAGAAGATCATGCTCAAAGTCGATGACGGTGAGATCGTGTTTCCGCTGGAGATCATCGGCGAGACGGCTCTGGTCGAAGGCGTGGTCGAGGCGATCCCCATGGACCACGAGCGTGCTTGTGCCTATCTGGAGCACGAAGCCGAGTGCCAGGGTGAGAAGTTCGACAAAACCAAGGTGCCGGCCGAAGGGATCACCTTTTATCGCA
>JAUVBS010000499.1 GCA_030591105.1 bacterium
GTCCCACCGGTCAGGTTGCCACCGGAGTCTTGCCAACGCACCAGTACGATGTAGCCACCGGGCGGCAACGGTCTTCCGTCGTCGCCCAGCCCGTCCCATATCAGCGTCCGCGGACCGGGACCGAGCGCGTCACCGCCGAGATCCCGTACGGCGCGGCCCCAGAGATCGTAGATGCGGGCATCCCAAGCCGCGTTTCCTGCCGCCAGACGGAAACGGATGTGCAGCACCTCGCCCCCACCTGCGGGGCGAAATGGGTTCGGAGCGAGGCTTAGATCCCCCACCGTCGGGCCGGGTAACGATACGCTATTCGGGCAGCCGGGCGTTCCTCCCACCGACACCGCACAGAGGGCCCAATTCGCTGATTCACGGCCTTGAGCCACCGGCGCTAGCCGTTCGAACGAGCGGCCTGGTACGACCTCTCCCTGGCCGGCAGCCGAGCCGGGTCCGATGTCGACGTGGTCGATGATCCCCACCGTGTCCGCCAGAATCACCCGGTCGGCGTAGCTGCGATCGGCGGGCGCGCTGTTGTTGAGTGTCGGCCAGCCGGACAACTCGACGATCCGGTCCCAATCGTTGCCGACGATGCAGGGCTGAACTCCGGCCGCCTGCCATGTCTGCTCCCAGTACGTCTGGAACAGCACACGATCTTGCACCAGCACGGCCCGTTCACCGGGCGCCAGCAAGAGCGGCGGCAAGGTACGCCACGCACCGTCGGCATCGCGCAACCGGTATCCCGCCAGTACTACCGGCCGAGCAGCGTCGGCGACCAGCTCGATCCATTCGCCGCCAGCGGTCGGCGCCGCCATCACCTCGGCGATACGCAGCGCGGCCGATCCGACGTAGTAGGTCCCCAGATCGAGTTGCAAACTGTCGGCTACCGTGGGCAACGGTATCACCAATCCGAGCGACGATTGACCGCCCGAGCCGGGCCGAAATGACGCCGTGACGTAACCTTCGACCCCCGGTTCGATCAACGGCAGCTCAACGACCGTCACCGCCGAACCCACCGCCAACCGCGCCGCCACCGGCCCCACCGCCTCCAAGCCGGCACCGACGAGCACGAACTGGAGGATCACATCGCGTCCCGGCAGCGTGGCCGATGGCGGCTCGCAGCTGACCGCGACGAGAGATACCGCGTGGACGGCGAAGTTCATCCGCCCGGGCGTCGGTTCGGCCGCCACCAGGTCGACGGCGTTGGCATCGGTATCCTGACCGTCAGGGCGGCGGGCCAGCGACTGGCCACTGGCAACATCGACCGCCGGCTGAGATTCGTACAGCTCCGCGTCCTGGAGATCGCCGTAGCCCACCCGATCCAGCGTGGTGCCGTCGCGGACCAGACGAACTGCGTCGGGGCCGTTCTGAAGACCGAGCGTGACTTCGGCCTGTGGCGGAGGATCGGCAGCCCAGCCACGGTCGGCGATGAGAAAGAATCCCGCGGAGGCGATGGTGTCGGCCGCGGTCGCTTCCCAACGCGTTTGCCACACCGGACCGTCGGCTCCGTTAGCAAACTCGAGACGGACACCACTCAACGACACCGGTTGCGGACCTGCATTGTACAGTTCGACGAATTCTTGTCCGGCATCGGCGCCCTCGGGATCGTAGTAGACCTCGTTGATGACTGGAGCCTGGGCCGACGCGCCCGAGACCGCCAACGCAAGCGGCACTAGTGCTAGCGACGAGAATCGAGCGACCGACAGTGAGGAGCAACACCGGTCGCCATCGGGATCGGTTTTGCCGGCGGCGTTGGGGCGCCTGACAGCGGCCAGAATCAGCACTTGTGGACGGCCCTATCCGGGAGGCGATTTGCAGTGTGGCGCAGCGGTCGGCGGTAGTTAGGCTCGGGGAGGGTCCGCAGACAGGTCTATCCTGGACTATTCAGAAACAACTCGGGCTAGCGCCGACCTCGCGGCGCGGTCAGAGCAGGCCGTGCCGCCGGCGCAAGAACCACTCGGTACCGAGTAGCAGCGTGCCAAC
>JAUVBS010000130.1 GCA_030591105.1 bacterium
ACCTCGTGGGTCTGTGCCGGTTCGGAGTAGGCGTAGAGAACCTCGAAAGTGTACGTGTCGTCGATCGAACCAACCTGAGGCGATAAGGTCGGATTGTATAAGGCGATGATCGGTACGGTGGTGACGCTGTCCGAAGCCGATACCTGCGACCAAATTCCGGCGTCGTCGGCGGCCCGCGTCGCGAAAAAGTAGGTGGTACCCGGGATCAACCCCTGAACGAACATTTCCATCGGCTGTCCGCGCTCACCTGGGGCCGGGAGATCGGAAATCGGTTCGGCCTCATCCCAGTTCTCGTTGTTGATGGGCTGATCGCTGCGCCGTACATCGATGACCGTGGCGTTATCCCACCAGCCGTCGCCGCCCGGCATGAACCAGGTAAGCGTCGCAATCGTGTTGGAATAGCTGGTGGCGGAGAAAGCGTGTGGTCGTGCTGGTCCGCGGGTATCGGTGAATGGTCCGCGGCCGGCGAGGACCACCAACCCGTCGGTCTCGTCGGCGACGAGGCAGTGGCCATCGTCGGCCAGTACGACATCCTTGGCGTAGGTGGTCACGGTGGTGCCGAGGTAGATCGGGGCTTCGGGATTCGTGACGTCGACGAAGTGCACGCCGGCGCCGCCGGAAGCAATGACCACCAATCCTTCGCGCGCATCGATCCCGCGGCAGTAGCCGCCCAGATCGAGTGTCGCGACCCGAATTGGTATTTCGCCGTTGTCGATGGCGAATATACTCAGTCCGGCCGATCCGTCCGCGACATACGCGTAGTCGTCCTCGACGACGATGTCCAGCGCGTTGCCGGGGCTGTCGCACCAGGCGACCACCCCGATCTGGCCGCCTTCGAGGATCCTAACGTCGACAACAGTGAGGCCCATCTCGTCATCGGCCACGTAGGCGAAACCACCTTGGACGTGAACGCCCTTGGCGTAACCCAGGGTCGAAGTGAACACACCGGTGTAATCTATGGCGCCGGGTGAAGTGACGATGGACGGGAGGAATCTCAATCCTTTCCAGCTCTCCGCGAGGAAAACGTGATACGGCACAGTAGCGTCGTCCGATTCTACGATATAGGTGCTCTCGGCGTCGACCGCCGTGGTCGCCTCCTGCAACACTTCAATGTTGCTCGGATCGGTCACATCGTAGGTGCTGACCCCCTCACTGCCCTCGATGATATGGGCGACGTCGGTCAAGGCAAAAAAGGCGCTGTCGGAATAGGCCGCGGAAATCACGTTGATATCGTAGGCGTACTTGGTGGTGTTGACCGTCTGCAACAGTACCGGCTCACTCGGATTGCTGAAGTCGATGCTGTGCAGACCGGCTTCGCCGGCGGCAACGAAGGCGGTCGTCCCGAGTACGTCGACTCCCTCGTTGATGCTGGGCAAGGGTAGCTGGCCGACGATCTCGTAGGGTGATCCCGGTGGCTCGTAGAGATCCTGTTGCCCGCAGCCGGCGATCACCGCACCCGCCGCCGCAGCCAGGGTTAACGTCCGTACTAGCGACCGAATATTCTGATGCCCAGTCATCGTTGCTCCTTAGATCCGGTAAGTCAGTGCGATCCAAAAACGGCGCTGGTCGTAGTCCTTGTCCAGGCCGACGTCGCCGTAGTACGGCGAGTCGACCTGACGCAGGGAGTAGCGCCCCGCCAGATTTAGGGTGAGGTCCTTGTTCAAGTAACGTCTGAAGGTCAGGGTGAATTTCCAGATCATGTCGCGCCGGCCGACGTGGAAGACATCTTCGAACAGATCCTTGTCGGTGGTGTAATAGTAATCCATGAACAGGCCGACCAGTTCGATCTGGTGAAAGACCTTGGCCTTACGGCCGGGCCGGTAGGCGATGCCCAACCGGTAGAGGTCGCGGGCGTACGACGCGTCGCTGTTGTTGCTGGTTGCCACCGTCTCGCCGACCTCGTCGATGCCGCGGGCCTGCGCCTTCTCGTAGCTGTAATCGGCGTCGACGCGCCACAGCCGGCTCGGCCGCCACGTGACGCGCCCCCGAATCTCCCACGCCTCCATGTCGTTCTCGATGAACGGCTGATTGTAGTAACGCCGATTGGTCTCGACCAGTAGCTGGGTCGAAAATTTTTTGTTCCAGCGCTGGCGCCAGTTCACGTTGGCCACGTTACGCGTGAAACGGAACTCATCGTACGCCAACTCCTCGTCGGGGTCGCCGGGGGGCGGCCGGTCGCTGAGCTGGCGAATGTATTGCTCCGGCGCGTAGTGATAGAACAGCTCGATACTGGTGCTCTTGCCGAAATACTGCCGCACGTAAAAATTCAGATCGGTGTTGGTCTTGATGTGGTTGGTGGTGTACATCCAGCGCTTGACCTTGAAGCGGAAGCGGCTCTGACCCCACGAGACGAGGTAGCGCCGGGCCTCGATATCGAGACTCGGCGCGAAGATGAAGTCGTCGTAGGCCTTGATGGGGTAAACGCTCGGCACCAAGCCGTCTACCCACCCGTCGATATCCTCGTCGCTGGTGGTCAGGATGTTATCGTCGTAAATGAAATCGGCGCCGACCTTACCGACGAAGATCCAAGGCTCCTTTGCGGCCACCGGCTCCTCACCGCGTCCGAGTCCTGGCACCCGCGGCTGAGACGGCCCGTCGTAGTAGAGCCGTACGAACATCGCCGAACCGTCGACGGCCGAACCGTCGAGGACCAGGTCGTGGGTGCCGGCGGGGATCTCGAGGCGAAACTTTTGCGAGCCGCTGGGCGTTCCGGTGCGGCCATCCGTGTAGAACGACTTTTCCGAGCGCTCCAATTCGAGCGGGAGGCTGCGTGGCAAGCCGGGCACGCCGCGCAGATCGAGCGCCGCGAGCTTCGAGTCCTGCTCGTCGGGGGCAAACGCCACGCGTATGTAGCCGGTCAAAACGCCCGGGCCGTTCAACGGGATCGTCACCGGCGCGATGCTGACCACGAGGTACTCGCGGCCGCTGGCGCCGATGCCGATGGTCAACACCTCTCCCACAGGTAGCGGTGAGTACGTTGCGGTAGCCGGGTCGGCAATCAAGCCGGCCAGCAGTAGCGTCAGCACAGCCGTGACGCGACGGCGAGCGCGTCGGGCGGTACCGTAGCGCAGCACCGGTGAGATGGGGGGGCGAAGGCGTTCGCTCATGCCGTTTCTTGACCTCATTATTTGCGTCCGACGTCGCTCTCGGGCAGACGGATCTGCGCGCAGATCCCGCACGCTTCCGGCCGCACGCAACATGTAGCACCGTCCTGACGGCACCGGAATGTTCAGTCGTTGCCGCGTGCCTGGCAGCAGATCGGGCTGTTCGACGACGGCTGCGGAACTGAGTTTCTTCGAGTCGAAGTGAAATTCACGCCACAGTTCGCTGTCGCGCCAGACTTCGAGTGTGTAGCTCTGGCTGCCGTTCATGGTGTGGTCGAACATAAGCCGGGTGTAGACCTTCAGGGTGGTTGGGCCGGTCACCGTCAGCGCGAGGGGTTGGTCCGTATCGAAGTGGTAATAGGTCGACCGGTTGCCGCTCTCGAATTGTACGTGGTAAACCGCGGCGTACTGTTCCGGTGCGAACGGTACGTAAGAATCGGTCTGGCGCTTGACTTCGCGGAAAATCCGTACCGCCACCCGACCGGCGCCGGCCGTCGTGGCGGTCACCGCAACACGGTGTGTGCCCGGGCCCAGTTCGGCGTATACCTTGCGCAGCGCAGCGACCGCTAGGTTGGTGTCATCGCAAATTCTCACGCCATCCTTGCGCCGTCCGGTGAGGGTCTTGCGTACCATTTCGGTCCCGTCGATGGTCACCGCGACGGAGTAGGCGACGCTACCGGTTTCGCCCGGAGCGAACAGGTAACGACTGACGATTTTCAGCCGCCTTGGTCCGCCGATGGTCGCTTCGGCTGCGTCGGTGACCGTGGCGACGTGATAAGTGAATTCGTGGGCATCGACATCGAGGCAGACCGACGAGCCGCTGACGTTCTTCACCGAGACCCAGCCGTCGGCGGCACCGGCGGCCACGGCGGACAGTAGCAGCGCGACCGCCGCGACCAACAGTAACGTCGTCGGTCGGTTAACCAGGTAAAGACTGGTAGGCACTGCGTATCCGGCACTCATCGTGATCGCCCCCACGGTTGTAAGACGCGGCGGCGCGGTAAGCGATCGAACAACCCGCGCCGCACCTGTGGGGCGAGGATCAGAACCAGCGCTCCGCAGTAGAGCACCAGCACCGCCGCGGCCAGCGTCAGCCGATAGCTCTCACGAACGAAGATCTCGCCTTCGCCGGGCAACGGCAGGTAATCGGGGCTCGCCGGCAACCCGTTGCGGCGGGCGAGATCGACGATGTTGATCAAGTGCACCACCGGTACGCCTTGCTCGGCGAAGAGGAACATGTTCCCTTTGCGTGGCACGTTTTCCAAACCCAGGTCGAAACTCAGGCCGTGGGGCAGCAGTAGTCGGTTGTGACTGCTGCCGAGGCTTGCCACGCCGCCACCGACGTTCACGTACAGCCGGTAACGCCGCCCGTGGGCCTGCTCGGCGAAAAATGCGGTGCGCTTGTCGATGGCATCTTCGATGTTCTCAGATGCGAGCAACGGTATACCGTTACGCTCGGCGGCCATCTGGATCAAACGCCGGCCTTCCGGGCTGAGGCCGCGGCCCATGTCGTCGCCGCCACCGTAGCTGGCGAGGTTGCTGCGGGTATGGAAGATACCCCGCTCATCGAGCAGACTTTCCATGTCGAGCCAGGTGAACTGAGGGTCGTTGGCGCCCCACATCGAGGCACCGATCGACGTGACGATCACCGGCCGTAGCTTCATCGCTTCGAGCGCGGCATACAGACTGATGTTCATGCCTGGGAACGAGCCGCTGATGGCGATGGCAACCAGGTCGCCTTGCCGTAGGGCGGCCTGACGGAAGTACTGCACCAGCAGGCCCGCGAAGTTCGGGTTCAAACTGGTCAGCTTCGCTTCGAGATCACCCCGCGCATTGGTGATCCGACTGAATTCCGGGCCGATCAACCCCGTGCCCGCCGGGTCGTTCACCAGGTCGACGTGGGCGCCGGCGCGCAGCCGATGTTCACGCAGCGCCGCGAAAGCCTCGGCCGCGTGTTCGGCGGCGGCGAGTTTCAGCTCGTAGTCACGCTGCCGCACCGGGGCGCGCGTGAAATCGAGCAGCGCCTGCAATAGCAGGGCGGCCACGGCCAACCCGAGCAGGATCCACTTGCGGCGATTATCCAAGCGCCAGCTCAATGATCCTTCCTCCGTGGGCGACGACCAAAGCCAGCCGTACGATGAACGCACCCATGAGCATCGTACATATGGTTTCGACGATACCTTGACGCAGCATCCAGTAGGCGATCAGCCCGGGGATGATGTAGCCGATCGATTGCAGCACCGACGTGTCCAGCCCGATTCCGAGCGCCGTGTTGAAAACCAGCAGGTGACGGGTCAGATACCCGAACAGAAATCCGGCCAGCACACAGAACACCATGGTGCGCCGGCCGTACAACAGGATGAACCGCGACAGCAGCTTGATGGTTCCGTAAGTGACCAGCGAGGCGAGAATCGTTCCGATCACGCGTAACGGCTGATCGAGGTAAAGCGCGATGTAGCCCGGTACCACCAGACCACCGGCCGCCAGACCGAGGATCTCCGAGAAGACCAGGCTGACCACCAGCCCCAGACCGATCGCCTGGTAGATCACGACGCGACCTCCATTTGGCCCAGCAGCGCCAGCAGATCGCGCCCGACCAGGGCGATGTTGCCCACGCCGACGACCACGCCGCCGTCGGGGGTCAACTCCGTGAGGCGTGTCCAGAGCGGGCCGGCGGCCAGACCGCCGAGATCGACGACGCGGCCCGGCGGTAATCCCTGGCGCCGCAACATATCGGCCAGGATGCGGGTCTGCTCACCGGCCAGAACGTAGCGGGTCGCCATCAGCTCGCGCCCGAACAACGGGGCGAGGTCTTTGCCGCGTCGCTGGCGGTCGGCGCGGTTGTTCATCAGCAGGACCAGCTCGTCGGCGCGTGCGTGCAAGCCGAGCCGCTGCCAGATCTGCACGTAGCTGACCGGATCGTTGGCGGCGAACGCGTTGATGAATTCGATCTGCTTGCCGTCGGTACGTAACCGCAGCCGGGTCAGGGCACCGACGTCGGGGCGCACCTGTTGCATGCCAGCCAAGGCCGCTTCACGTTCGACGCCGACCGACTCGCAAACCGCCAGAGCCAGGGCGACGTTCTCAGCGAACTCGACGTACGAAAATTGTTGCAACTCGGCCGCACTGACCGAGGCTGCGCGGGCGCGGGTAAAGTGCGAGCCGCGTGACCGGGCTCGTGTGGCCAAGTATCGGGTGAAGCGCTTCTCGGCCGTCAACAGGTGGCTGTTACGTGGCACGGTGCCGGC
>JAUVBS010000324.1 GCA_030591105.1 bacterium
CGCGCGCCACATCTCCTTCAGCTGTAACGTCTCGATCTCGCCACTGGGTTCGGTCCCGTTCCGTACGTGCAGGACGCCGTCGATCTGGTCTTTCTGGCCGGCCAGAGCGGCTCCGGACATCACCGTGATGACGACGCCCAACACAGCGCCGCGGCAAATTCCACCAAAAAAGCTACCAACGAATCGCATGACGATACTCCTCGGGAGATATGGGTTCCACTGCGCTGCGATCACCATTCATACGGCGAATCGGTCGTCGGGTTACAGCGCCACCGGGCTATGTGACCGGTGCTGCAGCGGCTTCTTTGCTCGGCAACACGATCAACAACACCGTCATCCCCAGTAGTGCGGCCATGGCCGAGGCCCCGAGGACACCGACCTTCGCCGCCGACAGCATCGGCTCGGCGAGGGCCAGTTCGGCGATGAACAGCGCCATGGTAAAACCGATGCCGGCCAGGCAAGAGCCGCCGAACAGGGCGCGCCAACTCAAACCCTCAGGCAGGCTCTTGGTGATCAGCTTGACTGCCAGCCAGCTGAAAAGCAGGACCCCGAGCGGTTTGCCGATGACCAGACCCACCATCACAGCGATGGCCACCGGCTCGCCGAAGTCCGCCGGCGAGAAAGGCACGCCGGCGTTGGCCAGCGCGAATATCGGCATGATCACGAAACTCGACCACGGGTGCAGCGCCCCTTCGAGGTACTCCACCGGCGATACCACCTCGCGTGCGGTGTGTGTGAAACTGCGTACCGCGTCGGCACGGTGCGGCAAGATGTGCCAGTCGCCGCCGTGCAGGACGTCGCGGGCGCGTTCGAGCGCGTCGGCCAGCGCGCCTTCACTCACGTAGCTGCGTGCGGGTGTGAGTAGCCCGAGCAATACGCCGGCGATGGTCGCGTGGACGCCCGACTCGTGAAAAGCGAACCAGACCAGCGTACCGAGAGCGACGTAGACTCCGAAACTGCGCACACCGCTGCGGCCGAGGACAAAGATGATTGCCAGGCCCAGGAGCCCCAGTAGCAGCATCGTCACATCGAGGGATGCGGTGTAGACGATGGCGATCACCAGAATCGCTCCGATATCGTCGACGATGGCCAACGACAATAGCACCACCCGCAAGATCTTCGGTACCCGGTCACCCAGGATTGCCAGGCAGCCGACCACGAACGCGATGTCGGTGGCCATGGGAATGCCCCAGCCCCGGGCACCGGCTTCGCCGCCTTGCAGCAGTAGATAGACCGCCGCGGGCACGATCATACCGCCCAACGCGGCCGAGACCGGTAAGGCGGCCCGGCGCAGATCGCGTAGCTCGCCGAGGACGAGTTCGCGCTTGACCTCGAGCCCGACGACGAAAAAGAACACCGCCATCAAACCGTCGTTGATCCAGTGCTTCAGCGAATGGACCACGCTGAAATCGCCGATGCTGAAACCGAGCGGTGTTTTCCAGAATGCGAGGTAACTCTCACTCCAGGCAGAATTGGCCGCGATCAGCGCGACCGCGGCGCAGAGTAACAAGACGACGCCACTGGCCGCTTCGACGTGCAGAAAGCGAGAGAGCGGTTCGGTGATCACCTGGATCGGAGCGTGGGGCAATTGTCTGTCTTCGTGTCGCCTGGCCATGTTCTCTTTGGTCCTTTCTAAGGGCGATATGCTAGTCAACAGCGCGGCGCGTTACGGCGCAGTGCAGCGCAAGCCCGGACTATTCTTAAATGACCGGGCTTACGCCGTCTACGTTCCCGATCGCGCCGACCACCGATTCAAGCCACATCGGTGTTGTGGTATTGTAATTTAACGAAGCGGCTCCCGACGGCCGCGGCAATAACGATCCAGAGTAAAACCAGCGCGGCGTTCACCAACGCAAAGCCACTGGTCGTCAAAGCGAGCCACTGAGTGCCGGCGTACACCAACAGCGCCGACAGAACGTCACCGATGCGGACGCCGAGAGTGTCGATGGCCTGCTTGGCTTTGTACTTTTCAGTACGGTTGGTCGGCAAGAACAGTATATTGCGCACCGTGTTCTGCAACGAATAGTCGGTGGCGTTCTCGGCCGTCTTCGCCCAGCGGATCACCGCCAGGACCGGAAAGAAGGCCAGCAGCAGATAGCCGCCCAGTGCGATCATCGGCAGCAACATCAGGCAGATACGTATACCGAGGTACTTGATCAGCCTGGAGACCAGAAACAGCTGGATCACCAGCGAGAGCAAGTTGACCACGGAAAAGAAATCGGCGTAGAACTTACCGATAATATCCGCCTCGCTCAGCCCGCCGGCCATTCCGGCAGCGACTGCTTGCGCCGCCGAGTCGCTGACGACGCGCCCGAGCAGGTACTCGCCCGTTGTGTTGACCCAGTTGGCCAATAGCATCAGCAATGCGATCAGCAGCAGGTAACGGTTGCGCCACAGCAGGGCGAAGGCGTTGTCTTTGGCCAGTGGTTCTGCGTCGGCCGGCGGCTTGGCTACGGTGTGCTCCGCTCGGTTGCTGCCGCTGGGCGGATAGGTGATCGAGCCGGCGCGCCGCCGTCGCTCGTGGGCGTCGGCGGTGAACGTCAGGCCGAGGCTGACCAGCAGCAGTGCCGCCGCGAGAAGCATCAGCTGGTACACGCCGAGCGGTTCGATCAGCCGGCCAGTGATGAAACTACCGAAGACTGCGCCGCTCGAGGCACCGAAGCCGATGATGGCGAACAGCCGTTTCCCCTCGGCGGGGCTGTAGAGGTCGTTGGCGAACGACCAGAACTGGGCGATGATCATCATGTTGAAGATCCCGACCCAGAGGAAGAACGGTACTCCCAGCGGTACGCCGAGGCGCGCCAGCAGATAAAAGACTACCAGGCACGCGACGAAGAACAACGTCACGGCAGTGATCAATCGCAGCCGAGGCAGGCGACTCGCCAATCGTGAGTAAGCGGGGACCAGGCCGAGTAGAAGGAGAGCCTGGCCAGCCGCCGCGTAGCTTTTCACCTCGGCGCCGCCGCCGGCGAGGATCAGCGCTTCGCGCACCGGCTTGATGATGTAGTAAGCCATCAAGAGGAAGAAGACGTTGCCCATCAGGATGACCGCCGAGGCGCCCTCGCCCGCGTGGATTTCCGCGAAGATGCAGAGCACTCGGTCGAGTCGGCTGGGAGATTCGCTGCGGGTCGTTCTCAAGACGCGGTCCTCGGCTGGCGACTGCTGGTGATAGCCCAGATGGGTCCGATCCAGGATAGTGCCGATCCGAAGGCGCCCGCAACGTACGAGATGACCTATCTACGCCAATCACCCGACCGATCGGTGCCGCGCAGCAGCGGTTGCTGATGGTTATTGCAGTCTCGCGGCGCCCGCGCTATAAATGCTGGGTTGCCTTCATTGGCCCGGTGAACTGGAATCAGAAGTATAGCATCCGGCGATGGTGAACCAGACGGCGACGACCCCGCCAACGACACCAGGAGCACACACATGCATTTTCTTCCGGGGAGCGCTCGTATCCCTCTGGCCCGCCGGCCGGCGGTCGGGGCGTGGTCACTGGTGATGATCGCCGTACTGTTCGC
>JAUVBS010000317.1 GCA_030591105.1 bacterium
ACAACGTCGATCCATTGACTCCGATTTGCGGATTGATCACGAGCGTGCTCGCGGTTTCAGATTGAGCGGCAGCGAACGAAGCGCTCAATACGACTATTGCTAGCGCGACGATCCCGATCGTCGTTAACTTTGTGGTCCTCATGCAACACTCCTTTGTTAATCCTATAATCCGTTATGGGGAGTGAGTCTCGGTCAGTCGACCGTATCCCGGACGACTATATCCCGATGGCCACTACGCCACGTGTGCGCCGTTCCTCTCCCCCTTTGCCGGCCAAATGCTAGTGAATGAAATTGGGCACCGCAAGCGTTATCTGAGCCGTGGCGCGGGGCGAAAAGTACGGCACAGTGGAGCCGCGATCGGTGAGCAAGCGACTGTTTACCAGAGTGACTTGAACGACCGATGCTGATACGGTGACCGAAATCGAGCGCGACCGGTTGCTATCGGTTGTTACTCAAACGCGCCGCTGCTGACCGTCCGGGTGGACAACGGCGCCTACCGGGGAGCCGCGATGCCGTTGTTGACCAAATTGCTGGATCTCGTGTTGCCGATGGCGCCCGCTGTCGCGGTGGTACTGATCTTCGCCGTGGCCGGACGATTAGTCAAACGTCTACTGGAAGCCAAGCCCGGGACCGGCGGCCGGGGAAAAGTACGCCTGCAGGGTACGCTGCTCGTTCTGAGCCTAGCCGGTTTGCTGGCAGTCGTGGTCGTGCTACCGGTGGACATCGCCCTGCGCGGTCAGCTACTCAGTCTGCTGGGCATCGTGTTGAGCGCGGCCATCGCCCTCGCCTCGACCACCTTCGTGGGCAATATCATGGCTGGCATGATGATCGGCGCCGTCCGCAACTTCCACAGCGGTGATTACATCCAGGTGAAGGACTATACCGGTCGCGTCACCGAGCACGGCTTGCTCTCCACCGAGATCCAGACCGAACAACGCGATCTGATCACATTGCCCAATCTATATCTGGTCGTCAATCCAGTGAGGGTGGTTCGCAAGTCCGGAACCATCGTCTCGACGACGGTCTCCCTCGGTTACGACGTCCCGCGCGACCGGATCGAGAAACTGTTGTTGCAGGCGGCCGAGACAACGGGTCTGCAGGAACCGTTCGTGCGGGTCGATGAGCTGGGCGACTTTTCGGTTACCTACCGCATAGCCGGGTTGCTGACCGAGACCCGAGGTTTGCTCACAACGCGGTCGCGCCTACGCGGCGCGACCCTGGACGCTCTACACAGCGCGAGCGTCGAGATCGTCTCGCCCAATTTCATGAATACGCGGATGATTACCGAGGGCACGAAGTTCATTCCGCAAGTCAAGCGGCAGCCGGCCGACAAGCTGTCTGGCCACGATACCGTTGCCGAAGACACGGTCTTCGACAAAGCCACCGAAGCGGAAAATCTCGAGATGCTCAAGCGCGAACACGACAAGGCGTGCGAGGAGATCAAAGCCGAGAAAGAACGGCTCAAGGGCGATCTCGACGACAAGGAAAAGAAACGCGCTAAATTGCACATCGAATTCCTCGAGCAACGGTGTGTGCGCCTGGCCGAACGCGCCGATCAGATGGCAAGTAAGATCGAGCAAGACAATAAATCGGATACTTGAGAGCCCCGCTGACCAAAGGTGGACAGCGGGGCTCGTAACGCTTCGCCGCGGCGTCTCTCGCACACAGCAGTTTGAATTTCGCCGCGTCGTCTCTCGCGGCACGGCAGTTTGAGCTTCGCGGCGTCTCTTACGCGCAGCGGGTTACGCTCCGCGGCGGAATGCGCCAAGAGCCGCGGCGCTCAGTGCTGCCGTTCGTGCTCGCTGCGCATGTGCGAGGCGAGCTCACGGATTTCGACCACATCCTTCTTCAGCTTCGCGTAACCGTACCAAGTGGCGTAGTCCGGGTTCATGTGGAAGCCACCCTGGAACGCCTTCATACGGTGGTCCATGAACATCTCGTAGAGAGTCTGCTCGATCTTCGTGCCCACGTCGTAGAAGGCCAGCAGGTCGGGGTACTTCGTCTCGCCGTCGCCGATGACGCCGTCCTGATAAAGTCCGGCGACGATTTCGATGGCCTCAGCGAACAGCTTGTCGGCCTCTTTGACCATCTTGTCAGCGTTCTCGAAATTCGCCGCCACGAAGCTCGGGCCGTGGCACTGGCGGCAGACAGTCACGAAGCGCTCACGCTCAGCGTCGAACTCCTCCTTGGTCAATCTCGCCACCTTGCCCGCCTTGACCACGTCGAGGCGAGCGGTGGGATTGCCGTCGGCATCGAGCACCCCGAGCCCCTTGAGGATCGACAGCCGGTAGCCCATCCATTCCTCGTCGGCCTCAGGTAACCGCACCGCCAGGAACCCCCAAGCCGAGAAGACGCGGTGGTCGCCGTCGACCATGTGGCACGTCTGGCAAGTCGGGGCGCGGTCGCGGTGCTCCGGCGCGATGGCGCGGTTCATCAGATAAGTCACGCCGTGCTTCGAGCTCGACCACATCTCCCACTGGGGATGATCGAAGCCCATGTGGCAGGTCTGGCACGCCTCCGGTTCACGCGCCTCCGCCGCCGAGAAGGCGTGCCGCGTATGACAATTCTGGCAGTCCATGCCGTACTTGTAGTACTTGCGGCCCTCGGTCCCCCGCGCCGACTGGTCCGTCAAACCGAGGGTATGGCAACCGCCGCACCCTTTCTGACCCTCGATGAAAGCGTCGGGTTGCATGTGCGTGAACGGCATCGCTTCTAGCGCGACCAGGCCGAGGGCGTGCTTGCCGCTCAGATATTGCGTGACCTGGTCCTCGTGGCATTCCTGACAGGTTTCGATGGTCGGTAGCTTAACTTTCTCTACGTCATACTCACTCTCGTGGTCCTCGCCGTGGCAGCCGGCACAGGTCATCTCTTGAGCCATGACGCCACGGTTGAAATCCTTGACGATCATCGGCGTGATCTTGGCGTGGCATTCCTCGCAAGCGGATTCGAGCGCCGCCGCCGGACCGCAAGTCAGCAGTAACAACACCGAGACCGCCGCGATCGGCAACACGTTACGGATCGATTCTCTCATGGCGTACCTCCCTCTCCCCGGATGACGAGTGCTGCGCTGGGACGCAGATGGCCGGCTGACTCCGACCTCGCTACGAATTGGTTATTCTGTCCGCGCCGATAATGTCAGATATTCCGTCAGGAGGGAAGGAAACAGTGGTCCGGCGTGTCAGTAATGAGGCTTCGTCCGCACCAAGTACAATGAGGCAATGTCCTCCTGCCAGCACTTCTGCCGGCATCTATACCGACGTTTCCGCCGGCGCTCCCGCCGCTGCCTCAACCAGCACTTCAACCACCGTCCCACCTCCCCGCTCATGCCACAACCGATGACACGCTCCACAGAGCGTCACCAGGTTCTCCGACCGATTCGATCCTCCGCGCTGTCGCGGTACGATGTGATGAACTTCGAGAAACCGCGTCCGTCCACAACCCGGCGCCCGGCATCGGTGCCGGTCTCGCGCCAGTACTTCCCGCCGCACACGAGGCGCGATCGTCGTCGTGTTTCGGCCACCGTGTTCGCAGACAGCAGCGTCGCAGTGCATTCTTTCGGTATCAGCCCGCCCCAACTCGCGCTCACCGGCATCGGTCTG
>JAUVBS010000073.1 GCA_030591105.1 bacterium
CCCTGGGGGGCGATTGGGTCGGTTGGGTGCCGGCCGATCAGATCGAGTCGGTGCGGTTGGAGCGCTGAGCATTTTCGCCAGCCGTCAAGAGTCGCGGTGATAGATCGCTTCGCTGGAGTCCGTTTCGCGGACGGTGACGTCGACCAACAGCGGCAACGCCGGTGCGAGTTGATCGTAGATCCAGCGCGCCAGGATCTCCGCGGTGGAATTCTCCAAACCCGGGATATCGTTGAGGCATCGGTGGTCCAACCGCTGCCTTAACGGTTCGTAGATCTCCTTGATCTCACCGTAGTCCTGGATCCAGCCCAGCTTCGCCTGGAGTTCTCCTGCCAAGCCCAGGACGACCGTGTAGGTATGGCCGTGCATCCGGCCGCACTTGTGGTTTTCCGATACATTCGGTAGCCGGTGTGCGGCGTCGAAGGCGAACGATTTCGTGATGCGATAAGACACGGCTGTCCCCATGATGCGCCGGCGGCGACACTGCCGACGGCGTTCGAAAGTAACGTTATCCGGTGCACCACCGCCAGCGGATCCGGACCGCTGCGCCCCCTCTCGTTACGGAAAAGCCTTAGAGACGAGTGTTGGCGGAGCGAAAAAAAGCAAAAGAGAACGCCCTCGTTGCCGATGTTGTACGGTACTGGAGCATGTCTCGGCCACACCTTCATCCGGAGGGCAACGCGTTGGCTGGCGGCGAGAATACGAACGTGAGTACCCTGCCGCCGCCCGACGTCGAGCAGCAGCAGAAGCATCCGAGCGACACCGTCTCTGCCGAGACTGGGCCGGATGTCGAGTCCGACATCGGCACCGAACCGGTCAACCTGCCGCCATTCCGCGCCGGTGGCGAAGACCCGAGCCTGATGTCCCTCGTCCGTGCCGGCGTTGCTGAGTTAGCAAACCTGCCCAAGACCAAGGACTTTCCGCCGTTCTTTGCCCGGTTGGCGGCGAAGACCGGTTTGCGGATGCTGCTGTTGAAGCGGTGGAAGTCGGGTCTACAAGTGATCATGGAGCAGGGGGTCTCGTTGCCCGCCGAGGCGAAGCAGAAACGTGCCGACGGTCGGGCGCCGATCCCGCCCGGCGAGGACGACGTCTTCACCGCCATCGGCAAGGAAGCCTCGGTGTACGCCGGTCCGGTACCGGTCAAGCACTTTCCCCTCGATCTGACACTGCTGCTCGGACGCTCCAGCAAAGACCGACAGATCATCATCATACCGATACCGGCGAAAAACCGCTGGAACGCCTTTGTCTACCTCGACGCCGGGCAGGCCGAAGAAAATGTGCTCGTCGCCGTGGAGATCCTCGCTCACTACGCGCTGGACCGCATGGCGCTTCTGAATCACGGTGATACCCCGCGTGAAGGTCAAGTCGCCGGTATGCTGAAGACCGAGTTGAGCCGGCGCCAACAGAGCCAGGCGAAACGCGCTCAGTTGGCGCGGCAACCGGTAACCGACCCGTCCGGTGCCGCTGGGCCGGTGCCATCCGATCCGGCCGACACTGCGAACGACGAAGCAGTAGACGGCGGTCCACTCGATGATGGCGTCGCGGCGGTTGCCGTTACGGACAGCACACGGTCATCGTCCGCTGCCGACCGTCCGGCACAGAAGATTTCGCCCGGCGGCCGGCCGGTACCGTCGAGTCCGGAACAAGCGGCGCGCGCCTTGGCCGCCCGCGCGGAGGCCGAGGATATCATCGCCAACTGGGAGAAGGCGGTGCTCAACCGGGGGGGCGCCGACGCCGACGCCGACAACGAGCCGATGCCGATCCCGCCCTGTCTGAATCTGGCGGCCGAAGAGGTGCTGCAAAGTAGCGGCGAATTGCCGGCGCTGCCGGAGGCTGCGTGCCACATCATGGCGGTCATCGAGGACCCGAGAACCACGGCCACGAAGTTAGAGAAGGCGGTTGCACTCGATCAGACCCTGACAGCCAAGGTGCTCCGGATCGCCAACAGTCCGTTCTACGGGGCGGTGCGCGAGATCAAGACGGTCAGCGAGGCCATCGTCCGGCTCGGTTTCGTCACCCTCCGCAACTGGACGCTGGTCACGGCGACCAAGTCGGTTTTCATGGCACCCGGCTCGGGACTGCTGCTGCAGAGAATCTGGCGTCAGTCGGTGCTCTCTGCGATGGCGAGCCAGCTGGTGGCGCAAGCGGTCCGCCTGCACGAACCGGAAACGGTGTTCATCGGCGGGTTGATGCAGAATATCGGTCAGCTGGTGCTCGCTCGCAGCCAGCCCGAACTGTTCCAGACTGTTCTGGAGGTTTCGGCCGCGCACAATCTGCCGTACCACGAGGTGGAGCAGCGACTCATCGGTTTCGACCACGGTGCTCTCGGCGCGTTACTCATCCGCGACTGGAACCTGAGCCGCGATCTGGAGGAAGCCGTGCGCTGGCATCACCGCGTCGACGACGAGGCGGCGCAGAACCGGCGCCTGGCCGCGATGATCGGTTTCGGCGAGGAGATCGCCGCTTGTAGCGGTAGTGGCCAGACCCCCGACACCGATGAAGGCAAGTTGCCAGACAGTGCTGCCGCGCGCTATCTCGGCATCACCGTCCAGACCTACGCGCGGCTCACTGAACAGGCCCGCGAGTTGAGTATCGACTCGTCGCTCTTCAGCTGATCTCGTCGACGGTGGGTGTGGCGCTGGCCGACCGGTCGCTAGGCGGCGTGGCGCCATTTTGCGGCGGTGTGAAGTGGCGGCGGCAACGTGCTTCGTAGGTGCCGATAGCACCGACGACGATCCGGTCTCGGTTGTCGGTCAAACGCTGGGTGAAGTTGGCCGGGTCGCCACACACCATACAGATCGCCAGCTGTTTGGAGACGTACTCCGCGGTGGCCATCAGCTCGGGCATCGACCCGAACGGTTCGCCGCAGTAATCGAGATCGAGTCCGGCGACGATGACCCGTAGACGTCGGGACGCCAGCTGGTTGCACACCGAAACGATTTCCGATGTGAAGAACTGCCCTTCGTCGATGGCGACGACCTCGGTTCCCTCCTCGATCAAATCGTACACTTGACCGATCTGATCGACCGCTACGCTGGGCAGGCTCTGCTGGCTGTGCGACACGATGCTGGTTGCGTCGTAGCGTGCATCGAGGGCGTTTTTGAAGATCTGGACCCTTTGGCGGGCGATCTCGGCGCGGCGGATACGGCGTATCAGTTCTTCGCTCTTGCCGCTGAACATCGGTCCGCAGATGACCTCGATCCAGCCCGGCTTGCCACTGATGACGTGCACGAAAGCCCTCCGATAGGCGGGGTGTACCCCGCTGTCCGTAGCGTAGGCGGGGTGCTCTATTGTAATCGACCTGCCGCTGGGCGCAAGTTTCCGGAGCGGCCGGCGCGCAGTGCCGAGGCGAGCAGACCGGAAATGAAGTGCCAGCCGCCGCCGGTCGGCGCTATACTCTGCGCCATGTGGAACCGCGATACATTTGCCGCCGTGTGTGACCCGCCGGTGATCGGCATGGTGCACCTGGGCCCGCTGCCCGGGTCTCCGGCCGCGGCGCCCATCGCCGACGTCGTTGGTTGGGCGCTGGCTGACGCCGGGGCGCTGGCCGAGGGCGGCCTGACCGCAGTGATGATCGAGAACTTCCACGACGTACCGTTTTATCCTGACCGCGTGCCGCCGGTGACGGTCGCGGCGATGGCGATGATCGTCGCCGGCATCCAGCGGCGACAGCGTAGCCTGACCGTCGGGATCAACGTGTTGCGCAACGACGCCGAGGCGGCGCTGGGTATCGCCGCGGTGACCGGCGCGGCTTACATCCGCGTGAACGTCCATGCTGGTGCCGCCGTGACCGATCAGGGCTTGATCCAGGGCGAAGCCCACCGCACCCTGCGTCTGCGCCGTGATCTGGGGCTGGACGGTGAGGCGAGCGGCGGGGCGGGTGTCGGCATCCTGGCCGACTTACGTGTCAAGCATGCACGCAGCCTCGGGCAACGGCCGCTGGCCGACAGTGCGCGTGATCTACGGTTGCGCGGTCTCGCCGACGCGATCATCGTTAGCGGTGAAGCGACCGGCGCGCCCACCGATCTCCAGGAGTTGGCGACCGTGCGTGAGGCACTGCCCGATTGCCCGCTGATCGTCGGCAGCGGTGTCTGTCCGGAGAACATCGCCGACTACGCCGCGCTCGCCGACGGATTCATCGTCGGCACGGCGATCCAGGAGAACGATGATGGCCGTCGGCGCGTATCGGTGGCGCAGACCGGCCGGTTGATCGCGGCGCTGCGCGCCGCCCGCACCGACCAAAGGAGCGGACGATGAAAGGTGTTATTCTCGCGGGTGGCCTGGGCTCCCGCATGTTGCCTTGTACCAAGATCACCAACAAGCATTTGCTGGCGGTGTACGATCGGCCGATGATTTACTACCCGATCCAAGCGCTGGTCGGTGCCGGCATCGACGATATCCTGATCGTCACCGGCGGCAACTTCGCCGGCCATTTTTTGCAGTTGCTGGGCAACGGCAAGGAGTTTGGTCTGAAGGAGCTGCACTACACGTACCAGGAGGGGGAGGGTGGTATCGCCGACGCGCTCAGGCTGGCGGAAGATTTCGCCGATGGCGGCCCGCTGTGTGTCATCCTGGGTGACAATATCGTCGAGCGCAGCATCGAGCCAGCGGTCGCCGCGTACGAGCAACAGCAGCAAGGTGCGCGTATCCTGCTCAAGCAAGTCCCCGATCCCCAGCGTTTCGGCTGTCCGGTGATGGCGGACGGTCGCATCATCCGTATCGAGGAAAAGCCGGCAGTTCCGGCGACGCGATACGCGGTGACCGGGATCTATTTCTACGACGCGCTGGTCTTCGAATTCATCGGTGATCTGAAGCCGTCCGAGCGTGGCGAGCTGGAGATTTCGGACGTGAACAACCTGTACCTCGAGCGCGGCTTGCTGGAGTGGAGTGAGCTGGACGGCTGGTGGACCGATGCCGGGACGTTTACCAGCTTGCTCCATGCGAGCAATTTGATCGCCAAGGGTGGAGCGAATCTACCGGGCCCCAGCGGCCGGTAACGGGAGCAGCAGCGCCATGAACATATTGGTCACCGGAGGCGCCGGATTCATTGGGTCGAATTTCATACGGTTGGTGCTCGACGAGAGCGAACAGCGGATCGTCAATCTCGATCTGTTGACTTACGCGGGCAACCTGGCCAACCTCGCCGGTCTGGAACAGCACCCGCGTTACCGTTTCGTGCGCGGTGATATCGGCGATCGGGCGCTGGTCGCCGGACTGTTGACCGCCGAAAAGATAGATGCCGTGGTCAACTTCGCGGCCGAGAGCCATGTCGATCGCTCCATCGACGCACCGCGCGTTTTCCTGGAGACCAACACTCTCGGTACCCAGGCGTTGCTCGAGGTGGCCGCCGACCAGCAGATCACACGTTTCGTCCAGATCAGCACCGACGAGGTGTACGGTTCCCTCGGTGCGCAGGGCCGTTTCACGGAATCCTCCCGTTTACAACCGAATTCGCCGTATGCCGCGAGCAAGGCTGCCGCCGATCTGATTTGCCGGGCTTACCACCAGACATTCGGCCTACCGGTCATGATCACACGTTGCAGCAACAACTACGGCCCGTATCAGTTTCCCGAGAAGCTGATCCCGTTGATGATCGCCAATGCCCTCGAGCAGAAACCGCTACCGGTGTACGGCGATGGGCAGAACGTGCGCGACTGGATCTACGTCGACGATCACTGCCGGGCCATCGACCGAGTTTTGCGCAACGGTCAGCCGGGTGAGGTGTACAATATCGGTGGCCAGAGCGAGCTGCCGAACATCGAACTGGTCAAGACGTTACTCGCGCAACTCGAGAAGCCGGAGTCGTTGATCGAGTTCGTGCCGGATCGCCCTGGCCACGACCGCCGCTACGCCATCGACGCGAGCAAGATCGCGAGTGAACTGGGCTGGCAGCCGCGGGTGCGGTTCGCCGAAGGCCTCGCGCAGACGATCCGCTGGTATGTGGCAAACCGCTCGTGGTGGGAGAAGATCCGCAGCGGAGAGTATCAGGCGTACTACGAGACGATGTACGGTGCTAGTGGGCGTCACGCGGCCGGGCCGACGCCGGAGGATTCGTGAACAGTGCGGCGATCCTACCGGACGGGCGCCGATTCGCCGTCGCGGAGGATACCGCTGGCCGGTTGCGGGCGGGGTTGCTCGTGGCCGCCGACGTGACGGTCGCGCCCAATCCAGCGATCTGGGCCGAAACCGAGGAGTTGGCCGAGCGCCTACACAGCCAGTACGCGGGTCGTACCCCCGCGGACATCGACGGTTTGCGCGAGGCGCGTCGGCTGTACCGATCGTTCGCGATGGACCCGACGCGGCACCGTCCCAGCAGCGAAGCGTTGCTACGACGCGTCTTGCAGGGTAAATCACTGTATCGCATCAGCAATGCGGTCGATGCTTGCAATCTGGCCTCGCTCAGTTTTCTGCTCCCGATCGGTATGTACGATCTGGACCGCGTCGAAGCGGATATCAGTGTGCGGGTCGGCCGAACCGCAGAACAGTACCCGGGGATCCGTAAAGCAGAGGTGCATCTGACCGGTCGCCTCGGACTGTTCGACGCGGCCGGCGGATTCGGCTCACCGACTTCCGACTCGGCGCGAACCGCGGTCACCAGCGCGACGACGCGTCTGCTGGCTGTGATCATGGCGACAGCAGCTTACCCCGCCGACGCCATGGCGAGTCATGTCGACACACTGGCCGATCTTTTCGTCCGTCACTGTGGTGCGGCGGTCATCTACCGCGCGATTCTCGCAGGAGAGTAGAGATGAAGCGAGCGACATCCGGTGCGATGACCGGGCTGATGCTGGTAATGGTGCTGGCAATCTGGACGGTACCGGCAGCGCCGGCCGTGGCTGCGGCCGCTGTCGGCGATTCGGCGATGGTCGTTACGGCCCATCCGCTAGCCACGGCGGTTGGGGTAAGGATGCTACGGCAGGGGGGTAATGCCGTCGATGCTGCGGTGGCGGTGGCATTTGCTCTGGCGGTGGTCGAGCCGTACTCATCGGGGCTGGGCGGCGGCGGTTTCGTACTCGGTTTCGATGCTGCCGATGGCCAGGTGTGGGCACTCGATTGCCGCGAGACCGCGCCGGCGGCGGCTGATCGCGACATGTATCTGGTGGACGGACTCCCCGATCCGCAGCTGAGTATGACCGGACCGCTGGCCGTCGCGGTCCCGGGTCTGGTGCGCGGGCTTTGGGCGGTGCACCAACGCGGCGGCCGGTTGCCGTGGCCGTCCGTGTTACAAGAAGCAATCGGGTTGGCGCGGCGTGGTTTTCCGGTTTCGCCGTTGCTACGCGAGCGTATCGCTGCCAACAGTCAGCGGCTGGACCCGGCAGCGCGGCAACTGTTTCTACCCGGCGGCGCCGTACCGGTTTCCGGTAGTCTCTTGCGCCAGATGGACTTGGCCGGCACGCTCGCCGCGATTGTGCGCCACGGGCCGGACGCGTTCTACACCGGCAGGATCGCCCGTCTCCTGGTCGAGTCGGTCGCCGCGTCGGGCGGTATCTTGACCACCGCCGATCTGCTTGGCTATCGGGCGATCTGGCGGCAGCCGATCCACGGCCGTTACCGCGGTCGGGAGGTCTGGTCGATGCCTCCGCCGAGCAGCGGTGGTGTGCACCTGGTCCAGATGCTCAACATCCTCGAGGGTTTCGATCTCAGCGCCGCCGGACACGGTAGCGCGGCTGCGTGGCATCCGATGGTCGAAGCGATGAAGTTCGCGTTTGCCGACCGTAGCATCTATCTCGGGGACTCCGATTTCGTGACGGTACCGGTGCACCGTCTCACCAGTCGGGCGTACGCCGATTCGCTACGCGCGATGATCCGCGAGGATCGGGCGTTGCCGGCCACGGCGATCCGTGGCGTGACCGCGATTCCTCCAGAAAGCCATGACACGACCCACTTGAGCGTGATCGACGCCGAGGGCAACGCGGTCGCGGCCACATTGACCATCAACCTCGGCTTTGGATCGGGTATCCTGGCGGCCGGCACCGGGGTATTGCTCAACGACGAGATGGACGATTTCGCCTCCGCGCCGGGACAGCCCAACGCGTTCGGTTTGCTCGGCGCCGAAGCGAACAGCATCGCCGGCGGGAAACGCCCGCTCTCGAGCATGACACCCACGATCCTGGTCGAAGACGGGCGCGTTGTTTTGGTCACCGGCAGCCCCGGCGGCTCGCGCATCATCACCACGACTTTGCAGACAGTCGTCCACATCGTCGATTTCGGCATGGACGTGCA
>JAUVBS010000398.1 GCA_030591105.1 bacterium
CCAGTGTGCGGCGTACCTCCGCGACAACGATGGTGGGGTCGGCAGCGGGATCGGTGATGGGATCGTCGGCCGGGTCGGCAGCCGGGTCAGCAGCCGAGTCAGCAGCCGAGTCAGCAGCCGGGTCAGCAGCCGGGTCAGCAGCCGGGTCAGCAGCCGGGTCGGTAGCGCCGAGCAGCTTTCCCAATCGCGACGGCACGAGATAGGTGCGTCCGTGGACGTAGAGCAGCCAGCGGGGGCCGGGTCCGGCGATCACACGCAGTGACCGCCGCATCAACGGCCACCGAGTCGCGCCATCTGCAGTAGACAGAGACGCAGCCCGTGGAAACTGACCCACTGTTTACCCCAGCGGTCGGCCAGCTCGACGAGGGTCGCTCCTCCGTCGCGCAGGCTGTCGAGTTGAGTCTCGGTAAGACCCTCGGCGGTGAAGAATCGGTCATCGGTCAGATCGACCAGCACGTCGCCCGGCCACACCTCGGCCTCTTTCGTCAGGATCACGCGTACGGTGTGCGCGCCTCGGGCGAGGCAGATCCGAAACGCGCGTGCGAAATCGCGCCGGACATCCGGCGGCAGCGTCTGGCGGCGTAGAGAGTGGGCCGTGAAACAGGCGTAGGAATCCTTGAGCATCTCCCAGAAGAACCACTGCTCGGGCGTGGAGATCACCTCGTGAAAGACCCAGTCGAAAAGAAGTTGCGCGACACGGTCGGGATCGTCGGTGCGGCTCCAGCGCTGGCTTGGTTCTTTGTGCCAGACGAGTCCGCCGTCGGCGGTCCAACGCACGGTGACCGGGTGCACCGGACAGCCGAGCCGGCAAGCCAGACGAGCGATGCCGGTCCGCACCCGGATGGCCCGCCCGGGCAGCCGGTAGGTCAGCCCCTGCGCACGAGTTTGAGTAGAGCCGCCGAGGCCGCCATTACCGTCGAGGTAGACCAGTACCGGACGACCGGCGCGCACGGCGGACACCAACTGCCGAACGAACGAGTTTCCTGCCACCGGTAACCACTCCGGTTCGACCTGATAACCGAGCATCTGTCGCAACCGACCCGCCCGTGGCCCCAGATGCTCGTACGCACGGCGGTCGAGCAAGATCACGGGTGAAATGCCGGCAGCCAAGAACGGCTCCGGCAGGAATTGATACGGGCCGACATGCATGCTGACGACGAGCCCCGCGGCCAATTCGGGGTGTGACTGCAGAAAGCGGCGGCCCGGTTCGAGATGCCGCCGCTCCCCGCGGGCGATCCCTTGCATCGCCTCGTTCTCGAAGGTCGAGCAATTCGCGCGCTTGCGATGCAACTCGGCGAGAGCTGCGGCGTCGGCCATGGGATCGAGAGCCCGGAGGTTCCAGAGTTCCCAGTTGAGCGCTGCCGGTGATTGCATCGTCGTCCCCTCTGGATCGATCAAACTCCACCGCCGTCGGGATCTTCCTCCTCCGGATCCGGCGGGATCTTGCAGCAGCAGGAGTAGCCTTCCCGCTCGAGTGATTCGATGTCGGCCGTAGCCAGTAACGGGCTCACCTCAAGCCGCTGCTCGACCTCTTCGAGTCCGAGCTGAGCGAGTGTCTTTTCGAGATCGGTCTGCAGTTGTCTGCTCATGTTCATCACCTCCTCGCCATGGATTGGCGTGTCTCTCGCGGCGCACGTCCGGTGCGGCCAGCGCGCCCCGAATGCCCGGCGGCGACTACTGGTCGTACCGCCGGCGTTCGCCGCCGACCATTGCAACCGCGGTGCCGATCAACGCGGCAACCGTCGCGACGGCGCCGCAGCCACGCTGGTGTGCGATCGGCGGAGAATCGAGAGGGAAGCGACGGCTACCGAGCGTCGCTACGCGAGGACCGATCGGCAGAAACGTGTCCCACCGCGGGGACAGCGGCTGCGGGGACAGCGGCTAGAACTCGTGCGAAAATCGAGTTCTACGCCAGCAGCTCGATCCGGTACCCGCTGTACTTGCGCAGGTTGATCACGCCGGTGTCGAAGATCAGATACTGGCCCTTGATCCCCTGCAAGCGGCCGCCGACCTCGGCGGTGCGGTCGAGATTGAAGCTCTTGATCTTGGTGGGGTAGGTGAGCACCGGATAGACGAAGGTGTGGATGGTACGCTGATCGTCCGGCAGGAGTCCCTCGACTCCCCAGTCACCAAGCGTCGTGACCACCTGTGTGGCCGGTTCTGCGAGATCGCTGGCGACGGACTCGCCCTTGAGCATCCGCGTCCAGTGGGTCTTGTCGGCGAAACCGGCGTCGATCAGACGCTTCTCCACCAGACCGACCTCCCGCCGGCTGGGCAACACGGCCACCGGCATCGCAGCGGTCGCCCCCTGGTCGATCCAGCGGCTGGGAATGTTTGGCGCGCGGGTGATGCCGACCTTCACCACGGAGGTCAACGAGCAGTAGAGGACGTGAGGCGCGAAGCAGTGGCTCTGCGCGAACTGCTCGTCGCGGCAGGGGTCGTCCACCTGGTGGTAGTGGCACAGCTCCGGCTTGACGATGCAGATGTCGGCTTCGGCCCGCGTCCGGAAGCAGGGAAAACAGAAGCCCTGTCCGAATGTCTTCTTCGTCTCGCGCCCGCAGTAGATACAGTTGATCTTACCGAGGAAGCGGAGCGTGAGCGGCTGCCCCAGATACGGGTTGAGGTGCAGTTCGGGTCCGCGCTGGGTCGGATCGTGGCATCCGTCGCGCACGAAGTAGGCGACCGGCTCGGCGGCCTCGACGCGCATCTTCTTGGCGGTTCCGGTCCAGACGGTTTTCACGACGCCA
>JAUVBS010000175.1 GCA_030591105.1 bacterium
GGACCTTCCAGACCTTATTGCTAACAAGGTGACAGTCTCGGGTGGCTACGCCTACATCGCGGCCGGGGATTCCGGCCTGCTGGTGGTCGACATCACCGATGCCGGGAATCCCTGGATCGTAGGAGGCGTGGACACGCCGTACGGAGCCCGAGGAGTAGCCGTTGCAGGCTCTTACGCCTACGTCGCAGACTTGGAATCCGGTCTGCAAGTGGTCGACATCAGAGATCCTACAAGTCCGCAGATTGTCGGTGGCGTGGGTACGCTGGACGATGCCAGGAGCGTGGCCGTTGCGGGTCCCTACGTTTATGTAGCGGCCCACGACGCAGGTATGGTCATTGCCTGGCAACAATGCGAGACTACGACCTCGGTGCCCGATGATCCCGGGGACATTCCTCAACCTCATGTATCGCTCCGAGTTCACCCCAACCCCTTCAACCCTCAGACCACGATCTCGTTCATGTTGGAGCGAGATGAATGGGCCAAGGTGGGAGTGTATGAGTTGACCGGGAAGCGGGTGGCGATCCTGGCCGATCGGATCTTCACCGGTGGCACCAACTCGCTCACATGGAACGGCCGCGACGCGGCTGGTCGATCGATGCCGTCAGGCACGTACCTCGTGCGTCTGGAAACAGAGTCAGCCGTACGGGCGCAGAAACTGACGTTGATCAGGTGATATGGGTTTGGTTGGTCGAGCCATCTGGCGGCCTGGATCTCCCGGCTCTTCCGGTCGGTTTTTAGTCCAAAGACCAAGGTCGTTCATCCGAAAATGGGTCAGTTCTCGTCTCGGTTTACACGATGTGCTATAACGATAAATAATAGTCGTCAATGACCTAAACAGGGTCCCCCGGGGGGCCTGTGATTGATCTATAAGCCGTATATTACTGATCTAGGTGCTGATAACACGACACTCGCCGCGGGACGAATTTTCGCAGGTACAACCGGAAGACTTACATCCCCAAGCCGATACCTAATGGCTGCGCGAATCGCGCGTGCTCCTGACGCGTGCGAAAGGCCGCCTGCATTCGGAATCGCTCGGCAGCACCGCCGTTGCCGCGTGCGGCGCTTCAGCGCCCCATGGCGCCATGGCGCGGACTAACCACGCAGGCGCGGACCAACCGACTTGATGAACCGCCCGTTTCGCCGTATACTAATTCGCCGGTGGTGGTTGTCGATCCCGGCGATCACTACCGTTACGTTCGATGCGGGATTCGGCGGCTTCTTGGCTAGTCGTCGTCGGATGATCGAAGGTGATCCGAAGACTCCGAGGGTTCTGAGTCGCTCCCCGGAAGTTGGAGGTTCCTTCGCCCGCATCGATTTTTTTACGAACGTAACCTAGCCCACTGTACCCACCGCACACTCTCGCTACCAAAAAAGTCTTGAAACGAGTTCCGGGGTTTATCCCGGTCTGGACACCCGCTATACTCGTCGTCGGATCGTCGCGATCAACCCACACCGAGGAGATACCGTGACCGTCAGCCGCGACCACCGTCCTAGCCGTGACTTCCTGCACGCTTTGCCGAAGACGGATTTGCACGTGCACCTGGACGGCAGTTTGCGTCCGAGCACGGTACGTGAACTGGCGGGCGGCCGAGAGGTCGTCGGCCACACGTTCGAGACCGACGACGACGTGCGGGCGGTTTGCCAGTGTGCCGAGGATTGCACCAGCCTCGAGGACTACCTACGCGTGTTCGACATCACCCTGGCATTGATGCAGAGCGAAGAGGCTCTGGCGCGCGTCGCCTTCGAGCTCGCCGAGGATGCCCACCACGAAAACGTACGCTACATGGAAGTGCGTTACTCGCCGTTGCTCCATACTCGCGGGGGATTGGATGGTGACACCGTGGTCGCGGCGGTCCAGCAGGGCCTGGCCCGAGCGAAGCGTCAGTATGGGATACCGATCGGCCAGATCATCTGCGGCATCAGGCACATCGATGCCGCGGCCAGCCTGGCATTGGCGGAGCTGGCGGTGCGTTGGCGGGGGCGCGGCGTGGTCGGTTTCGATCTGGCCGGTGCGGAGAAGGACTATCCAGCCAAGGATCATCTCGCGGCTTTTCAGCTCGTGCGCAACAACAACGTCAGCGTGACGGTACACGCGGGTGAAGCGTTCGGTGCCCGTTCGATCCACCAGGCGATCCACTACTGTGGTGCCCATCGTATCGGTCACGGCACACTTCTGCCCGAAGATCCGGCCCTACTCGAATGGGTGAACGATCACCGCATCGCCGTGGAAGTTTGTCTGGCGAGCAATTTGCAGACCCGGGCCATCGCCGACCTGGCGAGCCATCCGCTCGAACGATTCCTGGCGGCCGGTCTGCGGGTGACGCTCAACACTGATAACCGACTCGTCTCGGCGACCACCGTCACCAACGAGTTCCACCTGGCGGTCGAGGCCTACGATCTGGATGAGGACGCTGTGCTCGGCATGGTGATGAACGGTTTCAAGTCGGCGTTCTTGCCGCTGGATAAGAAGGTGTGGTTGATCGACAGGATTCTGGCGGAGTTCCGCTCGCTGGGGGCTCGTTTTTCCGGTGAGATCTCGCGTCGGCGCCGCGTCCATCTGTGATGCGGATTCATCCCCGCAGTGCCAGGTAAAGCGATCCGAGTAACGCCACGTCGACGACAGCCCAGAGCACGAGGGCGCGGTACATGCCGTGCTCGTGGTCGGTCTCGCGGCCGCGGCGCCACCGGCTGAGCCACCAGGCGATGTTCCCGAGCCAAGCAGTGAGCGCCAGCGCGAGTGGCCACGCCGCCGCGAGTGGCCACGCCACCGCGAGCAAACAAACCGTGGCGGCCAAGCCCAGCATCAGCGCCAACCTCAGGGAGCGATCGATCCCCAGCGCGGTCGCCAGCGTACGATCGCCGCGGCGGCGGTCCTCTTCTAGCTGGTACAGCTGAGTCAACGGATAGAACGATCCAAACAGCAGCGCAAAGCCGCCGACCAGCCACCAAGTGGCGGCGGGCAAAACAGTGGCAGCCGACGAAACAGCGGCGGCCGGCAACGCGCCCGCGCCATCCACCGTAGCGCCGGTCACCGCGGCCAAGCCTGCCAGCAGACCGGCGAGGGTCGTCCCAGCGCCGTAGCCGGCCATATTGACTGCCAGGTCGAAGCCGGGCCGAGCTTTCCAGCGCGTTGCGGGGTGGGAGTAGAGCAGCGACAGGACGACACAGCTTGCGGTCAAGAGGCCAAAAGCGGGGGAGACGCGCGTCCAGCCGACCACAACGCCCACTGCCATCCAGATCAGCGCGAATCCAGACAACCAGCGTGGCGGCAGCGGCGGTGTGGTGAGGTAGGCCACGGGCTCGGTATCGCGGTCATACGCGCTATTGAAAGCCAGCGTACCGCCGTTGAGCAGCACTACCCAGGCGAGCCACGCCGCCACTAGAGTTGGCAACGCCGCCACCAGAGTCGGCCAGGTCCCCAAAATCGGCCAGGCGGTCGCAGCGTCCACGGTGGTTGGCCCATCTGTGGTAAGCATCCCAGCGGTGACGATCCCGACCCCGAGTTGCACCGAAAGGATCGGCCACTGGCGCGGTCGCATCAGGCGGAACGCAGCGAGTAGATCGCCGCGGTGCTTAGCCATCAGAAGCCTTCTCCGACGTGGGCCAAACGGGTCGGCTCGGCGCCGACTCGTTGGAGCTGGAGCTCGAACCATTCCAGGTCGCAGGTGGCGTTGATGCAGGGGCGCTGCATGGCTGTGAGCGGAGCGAGCAGAGCGGGAATTTCGGGCACGCTACGCAACGCCTTGATCAAGCGGTCGTGGCAGGCTGTGGCGATGATCAGATCGGGTTGTTCGCGCCTGGCGATCTCGAACGCGATGTGGCTACGGAAGGCTACCAGGGCGCGAAGTCCGTAGCGGTTGCAGAGGCGGGCCAGGTCACCCAACTGGCAGCGGTCGCAGGTCCGGCACTCCGCCAGGGAGGAACGTACGTCGCAGCGGCAGTCGGTCTGCTTCATACAGCGCGGCATGATCAACAGTACCGTGCCGATACCGTTGCGTCTTAGATGACGATGTACCAGTCGGTTGTGTCCCTGGACCAGAGCGTCGATGAAACGCTCTTCCATCCCGCCAAACGGTCGTAACCCGCGCCGCGTGACCGCTATGGTCTCGACGAACAACCGGTTGCTCCAGGGGGTCACGTACCTCATTGGCCGATCTCCGTCGGCTGCGGGCTGCCGTTGGCGAGCCAGTGGCGGCGCACTTGGTAAACGAGAATGCCGAAACTGACCGCCACATTGAGCGAGTCCTTACTGCCGGTCATCGGGATCTGCACCGCGTCGTCGGCGACCGCGAGCACCGCGGGCGAGACCCCTTCCTGTTCATGACCGACGACAAAGCAGTGGGGAAAGGGAAAGTCGAACCGGTCGTAATCGACCGCACCGGGGACCTGTTCCAACGCGATAACCGCGAGGCCGGTCGCCTGCAGATGCCGGACCGCGGCGGCGGAATCCTGCCAGTAGTCCCACGGTACGACGAGGCTCGCACCCAGGGCCGTCTTTTCGAGATCCGGGCGCGGCGGGGTCGCGGTCATCCCGGACAGGTAGAGGCCGGCCAGTCCCACCGCGTCGGCCGTCCGGAACATTGCCCCGACGTTCCAGGCACTGCGGATGTTGTCGAGCATCCCGTAAACCGGCATCTTCGCCGACGCCGGTCGGCCACCGTCGCCGCGGGCGACTGAAGCGGTCAGTTTGGACTCGGCGGGACGGCTCATAAGGTGTTGCGACCAGGACTTGGCGCGGGAAAGTGGCCCAACGGCGGGCCAACGGCTCTTGGACGACAATAGGTCTAGACCTCCCATGATGCCGTCTTTGCCCGGTTTTGGCAACCGCTAGCGGAACGATCGGCCGAGTGCCTGGCCGAAGCGGCAGTCGGATTACGGTGCCATGGGCGGTGTCGTCTCGCAGCTGGTACCGCCGGTAGGCTAAACCGGCGCCGTGCGGCGTCGATAACCAGGGCAATGAACTGCCGCTTTCGGTATAGCGACCACGAGGCGATATGAATCGACAGACCGTCACTCTCTGCATGATCGCGCGCGACGAAGAATCCGCCATTGGCATGACGATCAAGTCCGTGCTGGCGCTTGTCGACGAGGTCATCGTCGTCGACACCGGTAGCCAGGACAATACCCGCATCATCGCCGAGGGATACGGGGCACGGGTGATGGAAATGCCGTGGACGGATGATTTCGCCGCCGCCCGCAACGTGGCGCTGGCCGAGGCAAGCAGCGACTGGATCCTCGTCCTCGATGCCGACGAGCATCTGCAGCCGATCCGTCCGGTGGAGTTCCAGCAGCTCTTACTCGAGCGGCACGTGGCC
>JAUVBS010000498.1 GCA_030591105.1 bacterium
AACGACACGTACCCCCCGCACGGCTCGCCGGTATAGTAATCGTCGTTACAAGCGATCAGGTTCAGGTCGTGATCGTAGACGTACAGCTTGGTCTCGTACTGCGAAAAGCACAGATCGATGTCCACCACGATGTCATGGACCGGCGTGTAAGCGTACACGACGTCGGGCGACTGCGAGCCGTCATACGGACAGACTTCGTCGTAGTCATCCAGGTTGTCGCAGGTTGCGCCCGAATCTTCGTAGGGTATGCCGCCGATGATCACGGCGTCGTCGATGGTCTCGCCGCCTTGGCGGTTATCGGCCACCGGCCGTTGCAAGATGTGCGCAGTGGATTTGGTTGGTTCGGCGCCGGGGGTG
This sequence comes from bacterium, assembly GCA_030591105.1. GTDB lineage: Bacteria > Krumholzibacteriota > Krumholzibacteriia > LZORAL124-64-63 > LZORAL124-64-63 > JAUVBS01. Next base: position 358 of record JAUVBS010000498.1, read on the forward strand.
GGGGCAGACGGTTTTTCGCCAAAGGTCGTCTGCGCGCCGATGAAGAACATGATACTTACGGTGCACAGCCAGGCCGCCCGCCAACTTACGAGGCATTTCATGTCCGCTCCCTCCGTAATGATCCGCGTTGGTGCGGATCGACACTGCAGCCTCTTGGCAGGCCGCGCGCTAGAGAATGATAACATATTTTCGGGTTCGAGAGGTACTGCAGACGGATGTCCATGCTACACTCGCGTCCACGCGCCCGGTATCAGTGCAGTTTCGGTGGAATAGACAGGAGGTAGTGACCCGGTGGCGGACAAGCACATCCTCGTGATAGGCGGCGGTATCGTCGGGCTCAGCGCTGCCTGGTATCTCGTCGGGCGTGGCGCCGCGGTGACTGTCGTCGAACGCGATCGGATTGCTGCTTCGGCGTCGGCCGGCAACGCCGGTATCGTTGCCATCGGTCACCGGCCGTTGCCGTGGCCTGGGAGGTCGCGGCAGGCTCTGAGTTGGCTGCTGGATAGATCCTCACCGCTCTACATCCCGCCGCGCCTGGATCTTTCCCTGCTCAAGTGGTTGTGGGGTTTCCACCGGGCGTGTCGGGCCGAGCGTGTCGCCGAGTGCATGGAGATCATCGGCCCGTTGGACCGACTATCACTGCGCTGCTGGGAGGAGATCCTTGCCGCGATCGGCGTCGCATGTGGGTGGCAGCGCGCTGGTTGGCTGGATGTCTACGCCTCGGCGGCCGGCCGGCGTCAAGCAGAGCAGGAGGCTGCCGTCTCGCGCCAATTCGGTGTCCGGACCGAGCAACTCGACGGCGATGCGCTCCGGGAGCGAGACCCCGCCTTCTCTGAACAAGTACACGGGGCCGTGCTCTATCCCGAGAGCTGTATCCTTGACCCGGGTCGGTTCCTGACCGGTCTGGTCGGTGATCTGCGTGCCGCGGGGGTGACGATTCGCGAGGAGACCGCGGTCCAACGCTTCCTGCGCCGCGATAACCGCTGCAGCGGTGCCGTGCTTGTCGGTGGCGAGGAGATCGCAGCGGACGAGGTGGTGTTGGCGGCCTGCGCTTGGTCTAACCCGTTGGTGTGCGACGCCGGTGTGAAGCTGCCGATGCAGGCCGGCAAGGGTTACCATCTCGACCTCGTTGCTCCTGATCCCGCGCCGCGCAGCGGCTGCGTGCTGGTCGAGTCGTCAGTGGCGGTGACGCCGATGGGCGATAAGCTGCGGCTCGCCGGCACCTTGGAGTTCTCGGGACTGAATCTACACCTGCACCGCCGGCGCGTGGATATGTTACGCCGCGCAGCGGCGCCGTACTTCCGGGGTGTCGCCGAGGCCCGCGAGCGGGAAGCGTGGTGCGGCCTGCGGCCTTGCACCGCCGACGGGCTGCCGGTCATCGACCGCGCCCCGCAACTGGACGGCTTGTTCCTGGCGACCGGTCACGCCAAGATGGGGCTCACTCACGGTCCGGGCACCGGCAAGTTGATCGCAGAATGGCTGCTGGACGGTGAACCATCGCTAGACCTTTCGCTGCTGCGGGCCGACCGTTTTTGATCGCGTGCCGATGAGGTCGGTTCCAAGTGGCTCCGGCAAGAGTTCGTACCAGGCCGCCGCAAACTCTTTCTTTCTATCCTGC
>JAUVBS010000246.1 GCA_030591105.1 bacterium
GGCCATGGTGCTCACGCGGTAGATAGCGGTCTGTAACGGGACGAGCCGAGCCAGCAAACTCTGACCGGAGCACGAGCTTCGGAGTCGGCACCCCGGTACGACGCAAGATACAACGAGGCCGCCCCATAGGGCGGCCTCGTTTTCTGCTCACTGCCAGGAAAGGCCCCCCGGGGGGTCTTTCAGATCCCCACGTTGAACCGCGCGATCGCCTGGTCGGCGAAGTCACGGACGGGACCCCACCAGATACCAAGGCCGATGGTCGGGATGCACAGTGCCGCCAACACGACGTATTCCAGAGGCTTGATCGCTAACGGGGCCGCAGCGCCATCTGACTCGGCCGGCTCGGTGAAGAACATCGCCTTGGTCACTCTCATGTAATAGAAGAGGCTGATCACGCTGTTCAGACCGGCGAGGATGGCGAGCCAGTACCACTCCTGGGCGAGGACCGCTTTGAACAGGAAGAACTTGCCGATGAAACCGGCGGTCGGCGGCAGGCCGGTCAGCGAGATCAAGAACACGAACATCATCGTTGCGAGCCACGGGGCCCGGAAGCCGAGGCCGGCGTAGTCTGTGAGTTCCTCGCTGCGCAGGTGGTTGTTGATCGCCACGACGAACAAGAACGCACCGAGATTCATCAGCATGTAGACCAGCAGATAGAAGAGGATCGCCTGCAGTCCGTCGCTGGTCAGCAACAAGAAGCCCATCAGGATGTAACCAACGTGGGCGATGCTCGAGTAGGCGAGCATGCGTTTGACGTTGGTCTGGCGCAAAGCGACCAGATTGCCGTAGGTCATGGTCACGGCCGAGAGCAGCGCGATCAGCAGTGGCCAGTCGACTAGCCGCAGCAGGTTCGAGGTGCCGGCAGCCTCGGGACCGGCCACGAGTGTCGTGTAGAAAAAGCGGATCATCAGCGCAAAGCCGGCTGCCTTCGGACCCACCGAGAAGATGGCTGTGACCGGCGTCGGTGCGCCCTCGTACACGTCGGGAGCCCAGTGGTGGAACGGCACTGCGGCGATCTTGTAACCCATACCGACCAAAACCAAGACGACCACGACCAGTAGCGCGTACGGGTGGGGCGGGTTGGCAAAGAGCGCCTCGCGGATACCCACGAAGGTCGTCTCACCGGTCAGGCCGTAAAACAGCGAGAGGCCGTAGAGCATGATGCCGCTGCTTACCGCCGCAAAGATGACGTACTTGACGGCCGCTTCGGTCGAGCGCAGGCTCGTGCGCATGTAGCCCGCCAGTACATAGCTGGTCAAACCGACCAGCTCCATCGACAAGAACAGCATCAAGATATCGCGCGCTTCGGCCATCACGCACATGCCACCGGTCAATAATGTGAGCAGGGCGTAGTACTCGCCCTTGGCCTCACGCTTCACACCCATGATCTCTTCGCTCGTCCACGAGAACAGCACTGTCGCCAGACCCGCGACCAGGAACAAGATGCGGAAAAACGACGCGATCCCGTCGACGATGATCAAGCTGCCCATGACCGTGTGGGCCGGCTCGCCCAGGTCGGCCACGGCGAAGCCCAGGGCGAGCAGCATACCGGCCAGCGCGAGGGTGAAGGGAACCCACGGACGTCGGCCCCGCACGATCAGATCGCCGATCAACGCGACCAAGAAGGTGGACAGCAGCGTCAGCTCAGGTCGCCAGTAGCCCAGATCGGACCAGCTAGGGATGTTCACTTGCAGGGTCTCCAACAAGGATCGCTCCTCGGATCGGTCGGGCTAGCCGGCCACGACCTTGATCAGGTTGTTCAGCGTCACCTTCATCAGGTTCAGCACCGGCATCGGATAGACGCCCAGCAGCAAGACGATCATCGCGAGCGGAATCAGGGTGAACAGCTCGCGCGCGCTGATGTCCGGCAGGTCGTCATACTTGGTATTGCGCGGTCCGAGGAACACCCGCTGCAGCATCCAGAGGATGTAGGCCGCGCCGATGATCAGACCGAGGGCGGCGATGATGGTGAGGGTACGGTAGACCGGGAAGGCACCCATGAACACCATCGCCTCGCCGATGAATCCGCTCAGGCCGGGCAGGCCGAGCGCTGCGAACAGCGCCAGGCTGAACACGCTGGTGTAGACCGGCATCTGCAGACCGAGGCCGCCGAAGCCGTTGATCTCGCGGTGATGGGCCCGGTCGTAGATCACGCCGACGCCGAGGAAGAGCATGGCCGTGATCGTGCCGTGGTTGAACATCTGCAGCACGGCGCCGTTGATACCGGCCTCGGTAAAGACGGCCATGCCGAGCAGCACATACCCCATGTGGCTGATCGAGCTGTAGGCGACCAGTTTTTTCATGTCGGTCTGCGCCATGGCGCAGAGCGCGCCATAGATGATGTTGATCACACCGAGAATGGCCAGCGGCAAGCTGAACCAGAGCGAAGCGTCGGGCAGCATCGGGTAGTTGATCCTCAGAATACCGTAGGTCCCCATCTTCAGCAGCACGCCGGCCAGAATGACCGATACGGCCGTCGGCGCCTCGACGTGTGCGTCGGGCAACCAGGTGTGGAACGGGAAGATCGGCACCTTGATCGCAAAGCCGATGAACAGACCGACGAACAGGATGTGGCGGACGTGGACGAGGTTCAGCCAGGCCGAGTGATTGCTCTGGTCCATCATGTAGAGCATGTTGAAGGTATGGCCGCCGGTGACGGGGTCCTTCACGTTCAAATACAGCGCGATCATCGCGAGCAGCATCAGGATCGAGCCAGCCAGCGTGTAGAGAAAGAATTTGATCGCCGCGTATTCCTTGCGCGGGCCGCCCCAGACACCGATCAGGAAGTACATCGGCAGCAACATCACTTCCCAGAAGATGTAGAACAGGAAGAAATCGAGAGCGCAGAACACTCCCATCATGCCCGTTTCGAGCAGGAGAAACAGCGCCATGTACCCCTTGACGGCCTTCTCGATTTTCCACGACGCGATGATACAGATGAACGATAACAGCGCCGTCAGCAGCACCATCGGGACGCTCAGTCCATCGACCCCCATGAAGTACTCGATGTTGAACGTCTTGATCCAGGTGTAGTGCTCGACGAACTGGATCGCGGACGTACCCCTGTCGAACTGGATGAAAAGCTGGACGGCGAGGATCAGCGGGACTGCCGCAGAGGCCGCCGCTACCGTTCTGATGACCTCTTTTTTGCCGGACGGCAGAAAAAGGATCACCGCCGCCCCAACGAGCGGGAAGAAGATCATCCAGGACAGAATGTGCTCACCCATGCGTGGCGCTCCTCTCGGGGTTCCTCACCTCAAAGGGCACGGTAGATCAGTACCAAGACCACGGCGGATGCAGTGACGTAGGTCAGGTACGTCTGCAAACGCCCGGTCTGAAAACGTCGTAATCCCTCGCCGGCGGTCTGCATGATCGTCGCGACGCCGTTGACCGCGCCGTCGACGACCCAGTTGTCGATCTGCCCACCGATCCAGCTGACCGCACGTAACAGATAGCCCGAACCATTGACGATGCCGTCGATGATGTAGCGGTCGAACGCAGCGCACAGCCAGGCAATCCAGAGTGTCCCTCTGATGACCGTCGCCGCGTAGAATTCGTCGAAGAAATACTGCCCCTGCAACAGACGGTAGGCCGGGCTCAGTTTACGCTGCAGAGCGGCCGTGTCCACCTTGCGTCGGTAATAGACGAACCACGAGGCCAGGATACCGAACAAGGCCACAGCGATCGAAAGCTTCATGGCGATGCCGTGGGCGCGGTGGTGAATCTCGGCGTGAGCATCGTGGGTGCCGGCGGCGCTGTGCTCGGCAGCGGCGGCGTGCTCGACGACGGCGTGCTCGTCAGCCGTCGTGTGCTCGGCCGGGACATCCGCCAGCGTGGGTTCAACGCCAAATTCCGTAGCATATTCGGCCAGGCCGAACTCCGCGGCGATGGCCGGTACATCGTAGGGCTGGCTGAAACGGGCAAACCAACCGGTATCGGCACTCTTCCAGCCGGCGGCAACGATCGAAAGCACCGCGAGTATCATCAGCGGGACCGTCATGGTCCACCCGGACTCGTGCGCGTGGTCGAACTTCTGCTGGTCGCGCGGTTGACCGGTAAACGTCATGAATATGATCCGGAACATGTAGAACGCCGTCAGAGCCGCGGCACTGATACCGAGGATGAACGGTAGGTAATGAGTGCCACGTTCCATGGCAAATGCCAACGTCACCCCGAGGATACCGTCCTTGGAGTAGAAGCCGGCGAAACCCGGTACGCCGGAAATGGCCAGCGTGGCGATCAGGAAAGTCGCAAATGTGATCGGCATCTTCTTGCGCAGGCCGCCC
>JAUVBS010000492.1 GCA_030591105.1 bacterium
GGGGTAATGGGGATACTGGTGGCTCGAGACGTAGAGCACGTCGGCGTCGGAGTAGAAAGCGTCCTGGGTGCCGTTACCGTGGTGTACATCGAAGTCGATGATCGCCACCCGCGCAGCGCCGCCGTCACGCAGCGCCGCGCGGGCGGCGATCGCCACGTTGTTGAAGACGCAGAACCCCATGGCGCTGGTTGGCGTCGCGTGGTGACCGGGAGGACGGACCAGCGCGAAACCGCTCGGCAGCTCGCCGCGCAGGACGGCCCGACAAAGCGCGACCAGCGAGCCCGCAGCCCGTCGCGCCGCGGCATCGGTCTGCGCGCAGGTGTAAGTGTCGCCATCGAGCGGCCGGCCGGCACGGCTGTATTCACGCACGCGCGCGACGTGAGCTTCGGTATGGACCGCGGTCAGGTCGGCGGTGGCGGCAGTGGTGGCGTCGGCGGTGGCGGCAGTGGTGGCGGCGGCGGTGGCGGTCGCGGCGGCGTCGGCAATTGGCAAGTGGGTCATCAGTTCCCAGAGACCGGCTGTCCGTAATTCCGTGACGATCGCTTCGAGCCGCCCGGCATGTTCGGGATGCCCGGTGAGATTGTGCGCGAGAAAGATCGGATCGTAGGCGCAGCCGGTGACGGATACCGACACACTCGGCTCAGATTGATCGGACCGGGACGGGTCGGTCACGCGGTCTCCTCCCGAGGTTAACCCCAACCATTCGTGCGGGAGCTTACCACGGGAACGACCGCGGCGCGACCTGGAGACCATCGCCGCGACCGTCTACCCCGGATTAATCATGGCTCACCTGGTGCGGAGTTGCAGGATGTTGAAATAGTCACTCCGCGCGCAACTTCATGAATGTCTACGCGACAGAGGAGGAGATTCTGATCGCGCTGCCGATATGACAGGGCCCCCCGGGGGGTCCCGACGGATGCCGAACTACGAAAACCCCCCGGGGGGCCCTCGTCACTGCCGACCCGCGGGTTCAGGACGCTTGGAGTACGCAAAAATGGTCGTCGCCCTTTCCAGCGGCAATCGGGCGTCGATGTAACCGGCCGTCGAGAAGCACCGGAGTGACGGCTGAGTCCAGACGAGCCAGGACAGATCACCGTCTCGTTGCGAATCGACTTGGGGGATTGCCGCTCTTTATCTATCATCTTTCTATCGCGCCGGTCGGCGATCAATCCAACACGGAACGAACGACTCGATGACGACCCCCACCCCGAGTGATTCCCCGGTACCAGGCAAGCGCCTACCAGGCCGACGCCCACCAGGTAGCGGTCGCGGCTCACGTGCGCTGCTCAACGCGACGCTGTTCGTGACCATCGTCGGGGCGCTGGCCATGGTGATGCTCGCCCGGCGCGAAGCCTCTGTTCAGCAGAACATCTACACCGGAATCTTGCAGACACGGCTCGAACAGTCCGCGTTGCAGATGCAGGCCTACGTTGCGCCGGCGGCGGCGAACCTGTTGTGGCTCCGTGAATGGCTCGACCGCGGTGTGGCCGATCTCGGTGACAGTGAACGGCTACGAGATCTGCTCGCGCCGGTGTGCGCACCCGATTCGGCGCTCTACGTTCTGTACCTTGCCGACGGCGCCGGGCGCCATTTTCAGATGCGCCGCAACGTGGCTAGCTGGATCGGCGACACCGAACCGCTGATACCGTCGCTGCACGAACAAGCGTGGCTCGGCGGTGTCGGTATCGGCGAGCCGCCCACGCATCCGCGCTGGTCCGGTTTCGTCAGCTTGCCCGATATCGGCAGAGCGGGGCTGGTGGCCAGTTTGTGGTGGCCCGACGCGACCGCAGGTGGCGTTACGGTGGCAGCGATCGGCATCTTGAAGGACGATCTCGACCGCCTCGCGGGCCGTCTGCCGTTGTCCGAAGCCGGTATGCTGCTACTGACCGGATCAACGGATCAAGTCTTCTGGTTATCCCCCGCCACCGGCGGATTATTCTCCGCTGAAACCATGCCGGAATTGCTGCGGAGCGGCCAACCCGATCACGTGCTCATATCCCGCGCCCTCGTCGAACGCAACGCCAA
>JAUVBS010000367.1 GCA_030591105.1 bacterium
ATTACGACGAGGATGGTGGTCAGGTAACGTGTCATGGTTTTCTTCTTCCGACGGTGCGGTGAGTCATGGGCTCGCACAGAAGAAACTACGGTAGCGATTTCCATTGGTTGCATGACGTCGTGCAAGCATACGCTGGCGACGACATATCCACATGAAGTGACGCCAAAACCGGGCGCTTGGATTATATAGGTAGAATCGACAGCATGGCGGCGACAGCCGTTGTTTTCCATAGAGCGAGGAGAATCAAGTGAACGCGACCCATGATCATACCGCAGCCGGCGAGGGAGAATACCCGGCTGGTGGCGAAAAGATTTACGCCAGCGTGCTCGACCTGGTGGGCAACACGCCTCTGGTGCGTTTCCCGTCTCTGAACGACACCGAGGCTGACCTGATGGGCAAGCTCGAATTCTTCAACCCGATGGCGAGCGTCAAGGATCGCATCGGTCTGGCGATGATCGAGGCCGCCGAACGCGACGGCAGGCTCGCGCCGGGAGCCGAGATCATCGAGCCTACCTCCGGCAACACGGGCATCGGTCTGGCCTTTGTCGCCGCTGCCAAGGGTTACCGTCTCACGTTGACGATGCCGGACAGCATGTCGCTCGAAAGGCGTGCGATCTTGCGCGCGTTGGGTGGCACACTGGTGCTTACTCCGGCCGCCGAAGGGATGAACGGGGCCATTGCGAAGGCCGAGCAACTGCTAGCCGAGCGACCCGACGCTTTCATGCCCCAGCAATTCGACAATCCGGCCAATCCGGAAATCCACCGCCGCACGACCGCCGAGGAAATCTGGCGCGATACCGGTGGCAAGGTCGATGTCCTCGTCGCCGGTGTAGGTACCGGCGGCACGATTACCGGCGTCGCCTCGGTCCTCAAGCAGCGGCTACCGCAGTTCCGAGTCGTGGCCGTCGAGCCCGCGGACTCGCCGGTTCTCGCGGGCGGCCAAGCCGGTCCGCACAAGATCCAAGGTATCGGTGCCGGATTCGTACCGGCGATTCTGGATCAGGATCTCATCGACGAGATCGTCCCGGTAACCAACGATCAGGCCATGGCCATGGCCCGACGCGCTGCCCGGGACGAAGGTCTATTCGTCGGTATTTCGTCGGGTGCCGCCCTGTTTGCCGCTCTCGAAGTCGCACGCCGACCCGAGATGGCGAACAAACGGATCGTGGTCATCATCCCGAGTTTTGGGGAACGCTACCTCAGCTCGGATCTGTACAAGGATCTCTTGGTCTAGGCCGCGTGACCGGCCATAAACTACGGACAGGAAGGGTTGAATTGTGGCTCACGATAGAACAGAACGCCTGAGGACTCTGGTGCAACGTGTCGTCGATACATACTCGGAGATCGGCGGCATCAACCGGATCGGCGAGAAGAATTTGCCGTCACAGGCGGCGATCATCGACGTGGTCGGCCATCTGTTGACGATTGTCTTTCCAGGGTATTATGGGGGAAACATCTCCGCGCGAGCCGATCTGAACGCGTTCGTCGCGTCGCATATCGACACCCTGTTCTTGCAACTTTCGCAGACCATCGAGCAGACGCTGCGCTGTTGTTATCACAGCCCATGTCGTTGCTCGCGGCTCTGGGACACCTCGGATAGCGACTCACCTCAGGACGATTTCGGTAAGATTGCCGAAGTGATCACCACGGACTACCTGGAGCGGTTACCGAGCATCCGCGCAGCGCTAAATCGAGACGTCCAGGCGGCCTACATCGGCGACCCGGCCGCAGTCAATCAGGACGAAGTGATCCTCTGTTATCCCGGAACTTTCGCGATCGCGGTGTACCGACTGGCTCATCCCCTCTACCAAGCGGGGGTGCCGTTAGTCCCGCGCATCATGACGGAGTGGGCCCACCATCGCACAGGGGTCGATATCCATCCCGGTGCGAGCATAGGTTCCGACTTCTTCATCGATCACGGCACCGGCGTGGTCATCGGCGAAACGACGAAGATCGGCAAGCGCGTCAAGCTCTACCAGGGAGTCACGCTCGGGGCGCTCAGTTTCCCGCGCAGACCCGACGGTACTCTGGTCAAGGGCGGCCAGCGTCATCCGACCCTCGGCGACGAGGTGACCGTATACGCCAACGCCACGATACTGGGCGGAGAAACCGTGATCGGCAAGAGAGCCGTGATCGGCGGCGGCGCGTGGGTCACCAGCTCGGTCGCTGCGGACGCCAAGGTGATTTCGAGCACCACCGAGAACAATATTCCGGGCTAGGAACGTCGCGAAGAGTGTCGGTCGGAACGAGGTGGTCACAGGAGGGGAAAGATGCGAACGATGCGATTAGCTATTCTCGTGTTGGGTCTGGTTGGCTGCTATCTGGTCGCCGGGGATCGGGCCGTGGGGCAAGCTACCGATGACCCGGTTCTACTGCCGCCTCCGCGTCACGAGGGAAAAATCTCGGTAGAGGAAGCTTTCCGGCTACGCCGCTCGAACCGAGAGTTCGGGCCTGGTAGCCTGGAAATGGCGGACGTAGCCCAGGTTCTCTGGGCGGCCCAGGGTATCACCCACGCCACGGGACACAGGACCGCGCCGTCGGCCGGTGCGACCTATCCCCTGGAGGTCTATCTGGTGGCCGGGGAGGTGGCAGAGCTGGCAGCTGGTGTTTACCGTTATCTGCCGGAGGAGCACAGCCTGATTCTCGTGCAGAAGGGCGATCTGCGCGAACGCGTCGCGTCGGCAGCTCACAGTCAAGCTTGTATCCGGCGTGCCCCGGCCGTACTCGTCATCACCGGCATCTACCAACGCACGGCCAGAAAGTACGGACAGAGAGCGCACCGTTACGTGCAGATCGAGGTTGGGCACGCCGCCCAGAATGTATACCTCCAGTGTGCAGCGGCGGATCTCGCCACCGTGTTCGTGGGCTCGTTCGCGGATGGCGAGGTGCAGGAGGTCCTGGGGCTACCGTCGGATCACGCCCCGTTGGGACTGATGCCTCTGGGCCGAATACGATGAACCCAAGACCATGGCCATGGAGTGATCTTTCTGCTCAAGATCTGGCTGTTCCCTTG
>JAUVBS010000177.1 GCA_030591105.1 bacterium
ACGGCAGCCGCTCGCGCCGCGCCGTGCTCTTGAGTGCCTCGGTGACCATCGGGATGTTTTGACTCTTGGCGATAATGGTGACGGTCTGCCCCGTCCGCAGCGAACGGCTCGGAATATCGCAGACGTGACCTTCAACCATGACGTGCTTGTGCCGCACCAGCTGTCGGGCGGCCGCCCGCGACGGGGCGAATCCACACCGGTAGACGACATTGTCCAGCCGCTTCTCGAGGAGAGTGAAGAGGTTCTCGCCAGTCGGGCCAGAGAGCCGGTTGGCTTCGGCATAGTACAGGCGGAACTGACGCTCCAGAACGCCGTAAATTGCGCGGACCTTCTGCTTTTCCCTCAATTGCAGCTTGTAGTCCGAGGGTTTACGCCCGCGGCGGCGCCCGTGCTCGCCCGGTCCATACGGCCGGCGATCAATGGCGCAATTGCTTGAATAGCAACGCTCGCCTTTCAGGAAGAGCTTCATCCCCTCACGGCGGCAAAGCTTGCACTTTGCCTCGGTATACCTGGCCATCGGTAAGATACCTCCTCGGCAGTGGCCAACCTCTCAGCCCTGCCGCTCGTGCGATTAGCGTACTACAGTCTACGGCGTTTCTTGGGGCGACATCCGTTGTGCGGGATCGCCGAACAGTCCTTGATCCGGGCGACTTCCAGCCCTTCGGCCTTCAGACTCCGGATCGCGGCTTCGCGACCCGAGCCAGGTCCCTTGACCCAGACTTCGACCTTCCTCATACCACCGGTAAGTACCTCGCGGGCGCAAAACCGCGCCGCGAGCTGGGCGGCAAAGGCAGTCGACTTGCGGCTACCCTTGTAACGACCTTGGTGCCCGCCGGAGGACCACGTGATCGTGTTGCCCTGCAGGTCGGTGATCGTCACGAGAGTATTGTTGAAGCTCGACTTGATGTGCGCGACGCCCACCGTGTCTAGCTTCTTCTTGCTCTTGCGCGCTTTGCCCCGCTTGTCCTTGGGAGCAGCCACTGGTTACCTCCTGTGCCTATTTCTTCTTGGCGCCGGGTCGCGTCCGCGGCCCTTTGCGCGTTCGGGCGTTGTTCTTCGTGTTCTGACCGCGGGCCGGCAGCTTACGCCGGTGGCGCAAGCCGCGGTAGCAGCCGATGTCCATCAGACGCTGGACGTTCATGCTGACCTCGGTGCGCAGGGTGCCTTCGACCTGGTAGTCCTTGTCGATCAGCCCCATGACCCGCCGGGTCTGCTCCTCGGTCAGATCACGCGTCTTGGTCTCGGGATCGATGTCCGCCTTGCCGCAGATCTCAAGCGCCCGGTGCGACCCGATGCCGAAGATGTAGGTCAGGGACGTGGCAATCCGTTTCTCGTTGGGAATGTCCACGCCGGCAATTCTGGCCACTTCAGGCTCCTTTCATCGTTTCTCGGTTCCGCGCGAGCAGCGACGCGCCGTGCGCCACGCTGGGCGGACCATTTGCTATCAGCCCTGCCGCTGGATGTGCCGGCGGTTGATGCAGATCACGCGTATGACGCCGTTGCGTCGGATAATCTTGCACTTCGGGCAGATCTTCTTCACTGAAGCACGAACTTTCATGATGCCTCCCGGCCGCACCCTACGGGGCCGGCAACTACTTGTATCGGTACGTGATCCGTCCCCGTGTCAGATCGTACGGAGACAGCTCCACCGTTACCTTGTCCCCCGGCAGAATGCGGATGAAGTGCATGCGCATCTTGCCGGAAACGTGCGCGAGGATCACATGTTCGTTGCTATCGAGCTCCACCCGGAACATGGCGTTGGGCAGGGCCTCGATAACGGTCCCCTCCACACTGATTCCCTCTTCCTTCGCCATTCGATTGCTCCTTCCGGGCAATTACACTCAACGTCGTGTCAGGACCTGTACCGAGTCCGCAGTGACCGCTACCGTGTGCTCGAAATGGGCCGACAGACTCTTGTCCGCCGTGACCACGGTCCACCGATCTTCAGCGGTGACCACCCGCTTGGTACCCTGGTTGACCATCGGCTCGATGGCGATCACCAGACCCATCTCCATCACCGGGTCCGGCGAACTGAAACACCGGTAGTTCGGAACCTGCGGATCCTCGTGCAAGTCCCGGCCGATGCCGTGCCCGACCAGCTTTTCGACCACCGAGAAGCCGTGCCCCATGGCGTGCTCCTCGACCGCCGTACCGATCACCGATAATCGGCGGCCGGCCTGCACCGCAGCGATCGCCAGTTCGAGGCATTCCCGCGTCACCCGTAGCAGCTGCTTCGCCTCCGGCGAGATCTCACCCACCGCGAAGGTCTCGGCGCTGTCCGCGTGCCAGCCATCCTTGATCAAGCCGATGTCGATCCCGACGATGTCCCCCTCCTGCAGCTTGCGCGCGGAAGGGATGCCGTGAACGACCTCTTCGTTCACCGAGATACAGGCCGCGGCCGGGAACCCGTTGTACCCCTTGAACGAGGGTATACAGCCGGCGTCCCGGATCATCGCTTCGACGGCCGCAGCCAACTCCTCGGTCGTCTTGCCAGCGGCCACGAGATCACCCACGGCGCGGAAAACCGCAACCAGGGTCTCGGCGCTCGCCGCCATCTTCTCGATCTGCTCAGGCGTCTTGAGCTTGATCCTCTGTTTACTCCAGGACACCCCTGATCCTCTGCGCTATCTCGGCCGGCTCACCGACCCCGTCGATACGCTCGAGCCGATACCGATCGCCAAGAGTCGCAGCGGCCGGGTACGTCTTCGTCTGGTACACTTCGAGGCGATTGCGCACGGTCTCTTCCCGATCGTCGTCTCGTTGGTAGAGCGCCTCGGCGCCACACTGCGGACAACGGTTCGGATCGTCCGCACCGACGCTCTGCCGGCTGGTGACGAACCCACACTCGCGGCAGGTGAGCCGTCCGCTCAAACGCTGCACGATCTCCTCGTTGGGCACCTCCAGCGAAACGACAGCCCCGACACTCTGGTCGATCTCGTCGAGCAGTGCCATCAGCCCCTCCGCCTGTTCCACCGTGCGCGGGAAGCCGTCGAGCAACCAGCCGTCGTTCGCGTCCCGTTGCCGCAACCGCTCCTTGATGATGTCCATCATCAGGTCATCGGACACCAGTTCGCCGGCGGCCATGACCGCCTCGACCCGCTGACCCAGTTCCGAACCACTCTTGACCGCGGCGCGCAGCATGTCACCGGTCGAGATATGCACCACGCCGAGGTTCTGGACGATGCCGTTGGCCTGGGTACCCTTGCCGCATCCCGGCGGGCCCATGATGATCATGTTCATCCGCCGTTACCTCCGAGCCCTCAGCCGGCCCTTCTTCATGAATCCATCGTAGTGCCGCATCACCAGGTGCGACTCGATTTGCTGCAGCGTATCGAGCGCAACACCGACGACGATCAACAGCCCGGTACCGCCGAAATAGAACGGTACGTTCAAGATGCTGATCATCATGTCCGGCAGGATGGCGATCACCGCGAGGAAAACCGCACCAGGCAGCGTAACTCGCGTCAGAACTCTGTCGATGTACTCGGCGGTCCGCTTACCCGGCCGCACGCCCGGGATAAAGCCGCTGTTCTTCTTCATGTTGTCCGCCAGGTCCACCGGATTCAGGATCACCGTGGTGTAGAAGTAGGCGAACAGAATGATCAGGGCCGCGTAGATGACGACGTACACCGGATGCGGTGGCCGGAACATGTTGCTCAGCGCCATCAAAATTTCGTTATCCGGGAAGATGCCGCCGAACGTCCCCGGGAACATTATGATCGACTGGGCAAAGATGATCGGGATCACGCCGGCGGTATTGACCCGTAGCGGGATGTGCGTGTTCGCTCCGCCGTAAACCCGCCGGCCGACGATCTTCTTCGCGTACTGCACCGGGATCCGCCGCTGGCCCTGCGTGATCGCGATGATCCCAGCGATGACGAACATCATGAAGGCGAAGATCACGCCCATCTTGAGCCAGTGCATCTGCCCCGATTGGAGCTGCAACGCGGTGTTGATGATGTCGGTCGGGTAGCGGGCGATGATCCCGATGAAGATGATCAACGAGATCCCGTTGCCGATACCTCGCTCGGTTATCTGTTCACCGAGCCACATCACAAACACCGTACCGGTCGTCAGCGTCAGCATCGTCATCAGCTTGAACGCGAGACCCGGATGGGCAACGATGCCGCCCGGCATATTCTCCAGCGCGAAGCTGATACCGAAAGACTGTACAATCGCCAGCGCCAACGTGCCGTAGCGCGTATACTGCGTGATTTTCTTGCGCCCCTCCTCACCCTCCTTGGCCAGCTTCTCGAAGTACGGTACGACCGCCTGGAGTAGCTGGAAGATGATCGAGGCGCTGATGTACGGCATGATGCCCAGCGCAAAGATGGTGGCGTTGCGTAGGTTGCCACCGGCGAACATGTCGTACAGGCCGACCAGTGTGCCCTGCTGAGCGTCGAAAAATACCCGCAGCGCATCGGCGTTGATACCCGGCGTCGGAATGTGCCCGCCCAGCCGGTAGATCACCAGGATCATCGCGGTGAACAATAGCCGCCGCTTCAGCTCCGGGATCTTGAACATGTTCTGGTAGCTGCCAGTAATACTCAAAACACGGCTTCCTTTGTTGCGAGGTTAGCCACGACCTACTCTCACGCCTTACCGCTGAGCGTTACCGTCACTATGACCGAACCGCCTGCAGCCTCGACTGCCTTGACAGCGGCTTTGCTGGCCCGGGTGACCTCGATCTGCAACGACTTCTCGACCGCGCCGCGGCCTAACAGCTTGACCGGTCGCTCCGCATGCTTGATCAGACCCGCATCGGCCAGAGCGAGAGAATCGATCTTCGTCCCCGCTGCGAATTTCTCCTCCAGCTGATCCAGATTCACCAGCTGGTATTCCTTGCGGAAAATATTGGTGAACCCGCGCTTCGGTAAGCGCCGGTTCAACGGCATCTGGCCACCTTCGAACCACGGTGGCACGCCGCCACCGGACCGCGCCTTCTGACCCTTGTGGCCACGGCCACCGGTCTTGCCCGTACCGGAGCCGGGGCCGCGTCCACGGCGTTTCTTGGGACGGTTGGCTCCTTTGGGAGCACCGATATCGTTCAACTTCAGCATGGTCACTTCACCTCTTCGACAGCCACGAGATGGCGGACCTTGTGGATCATGCCGCGGATAGCCGGTGTATCGTTGTGGACGACGGTGGCCTGGTGGTGACGCAGGCCGAGCGCCGTGATGACGCGCCGATGTTTCTGGGGGCGCCCGATCACGCTGCGCACCTGAGTGATCTTCAGCTTGCCACTACTCATTGTCCTGCGTCTCCTGCTCCGGAGCTGCGGCCGGGGCCGGCTCCTGGACCT
>JAUVBS010000181.1 GCA_030591105.1 bacterium
CAGGCCGGCGTTGACCATGGTCGCAAACTGCCGCGTGAAGACGGCCAGGTCCTTGACACTGATACCCTTTTTCTGCAGGAAGCCGATGTTGATGTCCTTCGGCTTCTTCTTGATCGAGGTTATCGTGATCCGGCGTTTTCGCAGGTATGAGCCGACGGCATTCTTGTCGGCCGCTTCATACTCGCCGGACAGGGTCTCGCCTTTGACGGTCTTGCCCTTCCAGAGATACTTGATGGTGGCGCTCACGGGACTACTCCTCTTTTTCTTGTCGATTCGGTCTAGGTCCGGACCCCGACGGGTTCGCCCAGCATCTGCGACAGCTCGGCCACATCAGCCGACCGGCTTATTGCTTCTTCCATGGTGATCCAATTGTTGATAACGGCCTGGTGCAGCGACTGGTTCATCGTCTGCATGCCGTGTTTCTGGCCGGCCTGCATCAGACCGTAGATCTGATGGGTCTTGTCGTCCCGGATCATGGCCTTGATACCGGGCGTACACACCATGATCTCCATGGCCAGCACTCGTCCCCCGCCTCGGGAGCGCGGGATCAGCTGCTGAGTCATTACGGACTTCAAGCTGAACGAGAGCTGCGAGCGCACCTGGTTCTGCTGGCCCGAAGGAAAAACATCCACAATGCGATTGATTGTCTCGAAGGTGCTGTTGGTGTGCAGGGTCGCGAGGGCCAGATGTCCGGTCTCGGCGATGGTCAGCGCGGCCTGTATCGTCTCCCTGTCCCGCATCTCACCGATCAGAATCACGTCGGGATCCTGTCGCAGCACGTACTTCAACGCGTTGGTGAAACTTTTGGTGTCGTTGTTCACTTCGCGTTGGTTGACGATGCACTGCTTGTGCTGATGGACGTACTCGATGGGGTCCTCGATGGTGATGATGTGACCGCTCTGGGTCGTATTGATCGTATCGACCATCGTCGCGAGGGTCGTCGATTTGCCGCTGCCGGTCGGGCCGGTCACCAGTATCAGCCCTTGCGTGCGATTGATCAGGTCACGGCAGACAGGCGGCAGTCCCAGTTCTTCGAACGTCAAGATCGAGTACGGGATCTGGCGGATCGCCATGGAGGTCACGCCCCGCTGTAAAAATACGTTGGCCCGGAAGCGGCTGACCCCCTGCACGCCGAAGGAAAAGTCGAGTTCGCTCTCGTTTTCGAAGCGCTTCTTCTGCTCCTCGTTCAGAATGCTGTAGGCCAAGCGTCGCGTATCGTCCCCGTTCAACACGGCAAAGTCGGTGCCCGTGATCAGGCCGTCGATCCGTAACTGCGGCGTCAAGCCCGCCGTGATGTGCAGGTCGCTCGCCTCGCGATTGACCATCTCCTCCAGCAACTCTCGCATCCCTACCAATGTTCACCCTCCTGGTATCTCGTCAGTCGACCACCGTCGTTTCGCGCAATACTTCCTCGACCGTGGTGATTCCCTTCTCGATTTTGAGTAAGCCATCTTCGCGCAGCGTGATCATACCGTCCTCGCGCGCCTTTTTACGCAGATCCGCTGTCGAGGAACGGTCAAGGATCATCTCCCGGAGAATCCCCGTGATCGGCATCACCTCGTAGAGCCCCTGCCGTCCCTTGTAGCCGGTGCCGCCGCAGCGGTTACAGCCCTTGCCTTTGTAAACGACGGTCCCTTTGGCCAGTCCGATACGCGTCAATGCGTCGTCGGGCACCTTGTCCTCTTCCTTGCAGTTGTCGCAGATGCGGCGGACCAGTCGTTGGGCCATGATCAGGATGGTCGAGGACGCGACCAGAAACGGTTCGATGCCCATATCGACCATACGATTGATGGTCGACGGCGCGTCGTTGGTGTGTAGCGTCGAGAGCACGAGGTGACCGGTCAGCGCCGCTTTGGTCGCGATACCACCCGTTTCCAGATCGCGGATCTCACCGACCATCACGATGTTCGGGTCCTGCCGCAGGAACGCCTTGAGCGACGCCGCGAAGGTCAAGCCGATCGCTTCGCGCACCTGTACCTGATTGATCCCGTCGAGGTTGTACTCCACCGGATCCTCGGCAGTCATGATGTTCAGATCGGGATTGTTGAGCCGAGAGAGACACGAGTAGAGCGTCGTCGTCTTACCCGACCCGGTCGGTCCGGTGACCAGCACCATCCCCCACGGCGCCGCAATCGCATTCATGACCCCTTCGACGGCCGCCGGCTCCATACCGAAGTTGGTCAGATCGAGCATAAGGTTCGATTTATCCAAAATACGCATCACGACTTTTTCGCCGAAAATGCACGGCAATGTCGAGACACGCAGATCGATCTTCTTGTTGCCGATCTTGATCTTGATACGGCCGTCCTGGGGCACGCGACGCTCAGCGATGTCGAGCTCGGACATGATCTTGATACGGCTGGTGATGGCATTCTTGAGTTTTATCGGAGGCTGCATGACCTCTTCGAGTATACCATCGACGCGATAGCGTACCCGCATGTGCTGCTCGTACGGTTCGATGTGCACATCGCTCGCCCCCATCTTCACCGCTTCGGCAAGCAATGTGTTGACGAGTTTGACTACTGGGGCGTTCTGCCCTTCCTGGCCCAGGAGATCGTCGTCATCTTGGTCTTCGACGATCTCGATGTCATCCTCCATGCCCTCCATGATCGTCGCGAGCGAGTCGCCGGTGGCGTAGAAGTTGTCGATCGCCTTCTTGATGGCAGACTCGGCACAAACTGCTGGCTGGACATCGAAACCGGTGATGAATTTGATATCGTCGATGGCAAAGATATTACTCGGGTTCGCCATGGCGACGGTCAGGACCCTGCCGCGGCGACCGATCGGCAACACCTGGAATTTCCGCGCGACGTCCGGCGGAATCAGGTCGATGCACTCGGTCTCGATCTGTGTTTCCTCAAGGTCGATCACCGTCAGGTTGTACATCTTGGCGAGGAAGTCGCAGTACTGTTCTTCCTCGACCGCACCGGTGCGAACGAGGGCGTGGCCGAGAGATCCCCCATCTCTCTTCTGGATCTCGGTGGCTTCCTGCAGTTGCTGTTCGGTGACGAGCTTCGCCTCGAGCATACGCGAGGCGATCTTGTCCCGAACGACCACATTGCTACCGGTATTCATACGGCGTAGAACTCCTCTGGGGTACGGCCCATGGGGCGATGGCCTCGACCGCGCCGTACTATCACGGCGCGCCGTCGGCTACGTGCATACCCCGAGCGCCATCCGGTTATCGTCAGTCACCATTGCAACTTGAGAACGATTTCCGGACGTCGCTCGCCTCGGGAGATTACGGTACGTGAGGTGATGAACCGATCTGCGGCGAAGCGCCGGAATCGGCTGGCGCAGGGTCGAATCGCAGGTGAACTGCGAGGCGCGCACTCAAGATTGAGCCGATCCCGCGGACCCGACAGAGGTCCTCGGCGCGGGCAAAATGCACGCCCTCGGCCCGGGCCGCGGCGAGTCGACTGGCGAGGACGGGCCCAACGCCCGGTAACAGAGTCAGGCTATCCTCGCTACAGGAGTTGATCGAAAGTCTGCCGATGAGTTTGCGTACCGGCGCCGGCGTTTCTGTCGCGGGCGGCGGCAACTGACTCGCTAGCCACCCCGGTTCACGCCAGCGGCGGTCCGGTCCGAGCATCAGCTGATGGCGGATCGCTCGCCCAGCCAGAATCAACGTCGCCAACAGCAGCAGCCCCGCCGCGGTGCGCCGATTCACCCGCGGTCTCCGGTCAAGGTCTTCCGTCGCCGGCCCGCGGCAGTTGCGGTTACTTGTAAAAAGTCCAGTGCAGACGCCACTGTATCTCGCGTCCCGGCGAGAGAGAACCGGCGGCAAGGCGCAGTGGCTCGCCGGTCAGGTTGCGGAAGGCCACGGACAGAGTCACGCCGACGAGGCGAAAGCCCAGAAACACATCTTGTTCGGTGATTGACGGTAGGTCGTAGACGCGGTCGAGACTCCACGGGTCGGACATGGCGCCGCGATGAACCAGGAAGTAGCCGGCCTGCAGGATCCCGTCCCCGTGAAAGAACTGGTTCTCCCAGAGCAGTTGCAGCGAGCCGTCGAGATCGGGTGGCAGATTTGGCCGAACACCGGCCCGGATGTCGTCCCGACGCCAGGTCGCGGCCACTCTGAGCCTCAGCCACCCCAGAAACCTCCCACCCCAGGCCGCGCTAGCGGTCACGGTCTGGCCGTTCAGTTGCAGATCGTTAGTCCAGCGTCCGGCCAGAGTGTCGGCCGCACCAGCGGTATAGCCGATGCCGTCGCTGAGCCAGCGAGCAGTGCCGACGGCAGCAAGATCGATACCGATGACCCGGCTTTTGAGTTCCAGCTCGGCGCGCCACGTCTGCTCACGTTGCAGGTCGCGATTCGCCAGGACGTTGGTCGCCCGGCCGGGGACAGCGAAGGTCCACGGTGTCAACAGCTCGTCACTACGCGGCGCTCGACCACCGCGTTCGAGAGTGACCCGCCACCACGGCCGCTCCCGGTCCTGAGCCACGTCGAGCCAACCGCCGAGCAGCGCACCTCCGTAAGAGTCCCAGTCCAGCTGCAGGCCGATCACACCGGCCGTACCCGCAAGCCGTACATCGGTGGCCGCCGCCGCGGTCGCTTCACGACCCTTATCCTGGATCGGGCCGGCCGCTGCACCCGCCCAGGCGCCGGTCTCGCCGGTGTCAGCGAGACGCCAGCCGGCATAGCTGACCGACAAGCGCCGGTGACCGTCACCGGCCAGTTCCAGCCTCAGCCCCTCGCGGCTGACCTCGATCTTGCGGTCGGCATTGGCAGGGGCCATACTCTCCGTTCCGCGATCCCACTCCACATCGCGGTCAATCCAGAACATGTTGGCCGTTAGCTTACCGACCCGCGTGGCGTCGTGCCAGGTCACACCGACCAGCTGCGACCAAAGGTCCATGTTCTCACGGTTGTAAGCCGGTAGACTCCACTTGTTCTTGCGTACGGTTTCAAACTCCACCCCGAATGCGGTGTCGGCGTCGAGACGGTGCCGTAGAGATCCGCGGCCTGAACGATACTTCGCGTGGCCGCGGCCCTCCTCCGGCAGATCGTATCTGTGGTCGCCCGGTACGCGGAAGTCGTAGCCCTCGTTGTCGAGGATTTCCTCGAACCCGAACGCGAACTGCCACGGCGCCGCGGGGGTCTGTAGAAAAAGCGCGCGCAGGTAGGTCTCGTGGGGACCCTTGAACCAACGAGTGTCGGCAACCGCTTCATCGGCGTGGTGCGCGGTACCACCTTCTTCACTGTTGGTCAAATCGATCACGCCATCGGTACCGCCC
>JAUVBS010000353.1 GCA_030591105.1 bacterium
GAATGTGATCCCGTCGAAGTCGACAGCGAACATCCGCTGTTCATCCTGTACACCTCCGGCAGCACCGGCAAACCCAAAGGCGTGCTGCACACCACCGGCGGTTACCTGGTCTACGCCGCGCTCACGCACAAGCTGGTCTTCGACTACCAGCCGGGCGACATCTACTTCTGCGCCGCCGACTGTGGCTGGATCACCGGTCACAGCTACATCGTCTACGGGCCGCTGGCCAACGGCGCCACGACGGTGTTGTTCGAATCGGTACCGAACTACCCCGATGCCGGACGCTACTGGCAGATCGTCGACGACCTGGGCGTGAACGTCCTCTACACGGCGCCCACGGCCATCCGCGCCCTGCACCGCGCCGGCGACGAGTACGTCACGCGATACTCTCGGCAGTCGCTGCGTCTGCTGGGCACGGTCGGCGAGCCGATCAACCCCGAGACCTGGCGCTGGTACCACGACATCGTCGGCGACGGCCGCTGCGACATCGTCGATACCTGGTGGCAGACCGAGACGGGCGGTATCCTGATCACCCCGTTGCCGGGGATCACACCGCAGAAACCGGGGTCGGTCACGCTACCCTTTTTCGGCGTCAAGCCGGTGCTGGTCGACGACCAGGGCGTACCCCTCGACGGCGCCAGCAGCGGCAACCTCTGTCTGGAGCACGCCTGGCCGGGCCAGGCGCGCACCATCTTTGGCGACCACGCGCGGTTTCACGAGACCTACTTCGAGAAGTTCCCCGGTCTGTACTTCACCGGCGATGGGTGCCGGCGTGATGAGGATGGCTACTACTGGATCACCGGCCGCGTCGACGACGTGATCAACGTCAGCGGTCACCGCCTGGGCACCGCCGAGATCGAGAGCGCACTGGTGGCCCACGAATCCGTCACCGAGGCGGCCGTGGTCGGCTTTCCGCACGAGGTCAAGGGACAGGGTATCTTCGCCTACGTGATGGTCGGCGTCGACTACGTCGATCTCGAGGAGCAAGAGTTACAAGGGTTGCTGAAGGAACAGGTGCGGCATGTGATCGGTCCGGTGGCCACGCCGGACGTCGTGATAGTCGCGCCCGGTCTGCCCAAGACGCGCAGCGGTAAGATCATGCGCCGAATCCTGCGCGAGATCGCCGCCGGCAACTACGATGATCTCGGCGATGTCACCACGCTGGCGGAACCGGAAGTGGTCGCGGAGTTGATCGCGGTGCATAGAGCGATGGGTTGATCACGCTGTGCCTTTGAAAACGTGTCTTGCCGCGAACCCCCCGGGGGGTTCTGTTTATGTCACTGGTAACTATTAATTGGCGATATAGTGCATCGTGGTCACCGAGACTGGAACAGACACATAATTCGAAGGCACGATGAATTGATCACGATAATCGAATCTACCATCTCGAGGCTCCCATGAGCGGCGACCCGGCCGTCCTCCCCGACCCCGACGAAACGTCGACAACCGCGCTGTCCGGTCCTGACGCGGCGCCCTGCAGCTCCCACGACCATCGACCTCGGTCAACGCGGCAACTTACCGCTGGATCATACGTATTCGATTTCGTCATTGGATCCTGACCGCCCTCTCGAATGGGAGATTTTCATCATGCTCAATTCGCCAACGCATCCGCGTAGTACTTTGCTCGCGGTCCTTGCCGTCGTCGTTGTGGTCACCAGCGTCTTGGTCACTGGCGCCGTGGTCACCGGCGCCGCTCAGGCCGGCGCCCCCTACGTGGGACAGGCCGATATCCACGACGACCTGATCGTCTTCACGGCGGAGAACGACCTGTGGACCTGCAACCGGCAAGGCGAAAACGTCCGGCGCTTGACGACCTTCGTCGGAGCGGAGTACTTCCCCCACTTCTCGCCCGACGGCGGTCTGATCGCCTTTACCGGTGAGTACGACGGCAACCGCGACGTCTACGTCATCGCCGCGAACGGCGGCGAGCCACAGCGCCTGACCTGGCACCCGGCCCGCGACGAGGTCGTCGGCTGGCAGCCCGACGGCCAGGCGGTGATCCTGCGCTCGCGGCGCACCGATCCCCATCGTAGTTCGCGCCTGTACACGGTTGCGATCAGCGGTGGTGACGCGGTGGAATTGCCCCTCGGCTGGGCCACCCGCCTGGATATCGACCCTGATTCCGGGCGCTGGGCCTTCAACCGCACCGAGCGCGAGCGCGCCACCTGGAAACGCTACCGCGGCGGCACTGCGGCGAACATCTGGGTCGGCGACCCGCAACAAGCCGATTTCAAGCAGATCACCGACTTCGCCGGCCCGGACGCCTTTCCCATGTGGCACAGCGGCAACATCTACTTCCTGAGCGATCAGGGGGGCACGGCCAACATCTGGCGTATCGCTCCGGACGGCAGCAATCGGTCCCGCATCACCGAGTTCTCCGAGTGGGACGCCCGCTGGCCGGCCATGGGTCCCGGCGGTGTCGTGGTCTTCACCCAGGCCGCCGATCTCCACCTGCTCGATGTGAACACCGGATCGGTCACGCGCCTGGCCATCGATCTGCCCAGCGATCGGGTGCTGACCCGGACCCGTTACCCCGCCTCGGGCCGCTTTTTGACCGGCTTCGACCTGGCGCCCGACGGCGAGCGGCTCCTGGTCGAGGTACGCGGCGAGCTGTTCAGCGTGCCGGTGAAGGAGGGCATCACCCTGCCGATCACCCGCGGCACCGGCGCCCGTGAACGCGCCGCCAGTTTCGGCCACGACGGCAAGACGGTCATCTACTACACCGACGAGACCCGCGAGGACGCCCTGCAGAGCAAGGATGCCTGGGGCCGCGGCGAAGCAAAGACACTGCGCAAGGGCAAGGCCGGACCGTGGCTGTACCGGCCGCTCGCCTCGCCGGACGGCAAGTGGATCGCCTGGTCGGACAGCGAGTATGATCTGCACATCGCCAATGCTGACGGCCGCGGACACCGCAAGATCGATCACGGCGACCGCGGACCGATCCGGCAGTACGTCTGGAGCCCGGACGGGCGCTGGCTGGCCTATACCGAGAACCTCAGCAACGACTTCTCTTCGATCCAGGTCTACGACACCCAGACGAAACAGACCCGGCCCGTCACCAGCCAATGGGCCAACGATCACAGCCCGGCCTGGGATCCCGACGGACGTTTCCTCTACTTCGTATCGAACCGAGCCACCAACCC
>JAUVBS010000212.1 GCA_030591105.1 bacterium
CGACGCGTCGGTACGTGGGACCCCATCAGCACCAGGCGTCCCTGGGCCGACCAGGGGCTGCGTGGTTGTGCTGGTGACAGTAGACGTCGGATGCGGCGGATGCGGTGGCGACCGGCGGTTACCGTCGCGACCGCTGCGGCGATCAATAACAGGGTGGTCACGTCGATCGTCGGTGCCTTGGTGACCGCTCGCTCGGCTAGCTCCAACTCGTGACGCCGCCAGCGATCGTCGAGCCGGCGCACCAGAGCGGTCACCGTGGCGATCAGCGCCAGCACGCTGAAGACGATCAACAGCCCCGCCATGGCCAGCGACAATGAATCGGTCGTAACGTGTACCATGCTACCCCCAATACCGGATCTACAGCGGGATCAAACCGTGTTTCTTCTGCGGCCGCAATTCGCGTTTCGCACGCAAGATCTCCAGTGCCTGCGCGATCCAGGAGCGAGTCTCCGACGGTTCGATCACATCGTCGACCATGCCGCGCGCCGCCGCCGCGTAGGGATTGGCGAACGCCTCGTTGTACTCGGCTATCTTCTCTTTCCGGGCTTGCTCCGGATCGTCGGCAGCGGCCAGTTCCTGGCGGTAGAGCACGTTCACCGCACCGTCGGCCCCCATCACAGCGATCTCGGCGGTGGGCCACGCAGCGACCCGATCCGCACCCATCGACTTGCCGCACATGGCGAGGTAGGCCCCGCCGTACGCCTTGCGTACCACCACGGTGATCTTGGGCACCGTCGCCGCACCGTAAGCAAACAGCATCTTTGCTCCGTGGCGGATGATCCCGCCGTACTCCTGTTGCACACCGGGCATAAATCCGGGCACGTCGACGAAGGTCAACAGCGGGATGTTGAAGGCGTTGCAGAAACGGATGAACCGCGCACCCTTGCTCGATGAATCGATGTCGAGTGCACCCGCCTTCTGCTGCGGGTTGTTGGCGACCACACCGACGCTATAACCCTCCAGCCGGCCGAAACCAATGATCAGGTTCGGCGCGAAGTGTTCCTGGATCTCCAGGAAATCACCCCGGTCGACCACACGCCGGATAACCTCGTGCATGTCGTAGGCGACGCGCTGGTTTTCGGGTACCAGTTCATCGAGTTGGGGGTCGGACCCGACGGCGTCCTCGTGCAATTCTGCGCAAAAAGGCGGATCCTCGGTGTTGTTGCTCGGCAGGAACGAGAGCAATCGCTTGGTGATGGTGAACGCTTCGTCACCGCTGCTCGCCACGAAGTGCACCACGCCGGAGTAGTGGCTGTGGCTGTAGACACCGCCGAGCTCTTCGGAAGTGACCTCCTCGCCGGTGACCTGCTTGATCACCGACGGTCCGGTGATGTACATCTGCCCCTCGCGCTCGACCTGGATGATGAAATCGGTCAGCGCCGGCGAGTAGGCCGCACCGCCAGCGCACGGTCCGGCGATGATCGAAATCTGTGGTACCACACCGGAGAGCAGAATGTTGCGATAGAAGATCCCGCCGTACCCCGCCAGCGAGTCGACCCCCTCCTGGATACGCGCGCCACCGCTGTCGTTGATGAAGACGATGGGGTCGCCGGTCCGCAGCGCCTGGTCCATCGCATCGTGGATCTTGCGTGCGGTCGCCTCACCCACGGCACCGCCGGCGCAAGTGAAGTCCTGGCTGGCGGCGTAGATCGGCCGTCCATCCACCAGACCGTAGCCGGTCACCACACCCTCACCGGGAAACTCCTTGCCCTGCATCCCGAACTCGCTGCAGCGGTGCTGCATGAACAGGTGGGTCTCCTGAAAGGAGTCCGCGTCGAACAGCAGGGCGAGCCGCTCACGTGCAGTACGTTTGCCCTGGGCATGTTGCTTGGCGATCCGCTGCTTGCCGCCGCCCAGATACAAACGTGCTTTCCTGCGGCGCAGGTCCTCTATCGGTGACGACGCCATGAACGGTTACCTCCACGCAGGTCGGCCGGCAGATCTGCCCCTGGGCAGACCGACCGTGCCGACGACTCTCTTCGGGAGGGATATGGTCCACAGAGGGACAAATGTCAAATCGATAACCCGGTGTTCTCGGCAGCGGATCCTGGCGGTTACCAAGCGCGCTATCGGCCACGGCTCCGGTTACCCAAGCCGTTGGCAATAGCTAGCTTATGAGACTCCCGATAATATGTGTAGAGCCAGTATCGGTCTGCTTGTCGTCTCATGAAACCCGGGCAGCGCCGCAACACCCCTGCCACCGAGGGGAGGTCTGTACGACCGATTCGAACCCTATAACAGACTCTCCGGGTTCAACCCGGCCAGCTGCGGCAGGACGAAGAGACCATCCTTGCGGATCAACTGGTCGTCGAACCAGATCTCACCGCCCCCCCACTCCGGTGTCTGGATGCACACGATGTCCCAGTGCAGCGCCGACTTGTTGCCGTTGTTGGCTTGCTCGTACGCGTTACCGGGAGTCAGGTGGAAACTGCCGCCTATCTTCTCGTCGAACAGCGTGTCGAGCATCGGTGAGGTGATGTGCGGATTGAGACCGAGGGCGAACTCGCCGAAGTACCGCCCGCCTTCGTCGACATCGAGCTGTTCGTTGAGCTTCTGCACGTCGCCGTCACAAGTTGCGTCGACGATCTTGCCGTTCTCGATCTCGAAACGAACGTTCTTGAACAAGGTGCCGGCACGCATGGTGTCGGCGTTGTACTGGATCACACCGTGGGCCGAGTCGCGCACCGGAGCGGTATAGACCTCACCGTCGGGGATGTTGCGGTGGCCGTCGCACTTGACCGCCGGCAGACCGGCGATCGAGAAGGACAAATCGGTCCCCGGACCCTTGAGTGTGACCCGCTCGGTGCGTTCGATCAACTCGGCTAGCGGGTCCATGGCCGCGCTCAGCTGGCGGTAATCGAGGGTGCAGACGCGGAAATAAAAGTCGGCGAACTCTTCGGTTGCCCGCTCGGCAAGCTGCGCCATGGCGGGGTTCGGATAGCGCAGTACGCACCACTTCTTCTTCAAACGCACCGGAATGTGGACCTCGTCCCAGTACGCCTGGTCGTGCCACTTCATGTGGTCGGCGTCGACATCGGCCAGATCGAAGGGGTTGGTCGAACCGCGCACGCCGAGGTAGGCGTCGACCCCTTCCATGATCGGTCGGTGGAACTTGCCCCACGCGGCGAACTGGGCCTGACCGGCGTTCTTGATGAAGCCGCGGCTGAGGGTCTCGTCGTTGTAATACCAGAACGGCACGCCGCCACGCACGGTCGCCACGCGCACCAGCTCCTGACCCAGAGCGAGGGCTTCGAGGCCCTTGATCTCGATGTAGATTTTCTCTCCCTCTTGCAGGGTGACGCTGTAATCGATCAGCTGCTCGGCGAGCCGGGTATTGCGCGGGTCCATCGTCCATCTCCTTGTACGGGTTCGGGGTCATCGTAACATAGCTCGAATCGCCGTCGGGATCAGCACCAATTTCCTGGAGCCGATTCTACCCTCCCGCAAAACATCGACTATCTTGGACTGGAGGCCAACCGATCAGGGCGAACGACCGGGAGCGGAAACGAGATGACCGACGCCATCAACGAGTTGCAGCGACTACCGGCAGGGACGGCTGGCTTCGTCGACCACATCGGGATCGCCGTGCGCGATCTCGAAGCGGGGATCCGTCTTTACGGCGATTTGTTGGGGCTCGAACTCGATCGGATCGAAGAGGTACCACAGGAGCACGTGCGCGTGGCGTTCTTGAAGCTCGATCGTGCCGGAGCGCTGGGTCACGTGGAGTTGCTCGCACCGATCGGCGAGGAGGGGGCCATCGCGCGGTTCATCGCCAAACGCGGCCCGGGCCTGCACCACATCGCCCTGGCTGCTCAGCAGATCGAGACCGTCACGGAGCGCTGCCGCGCCGCCGGCCTGCGACTCCTCGACGAGACACCGCGTACCGGTGCCGGCGGCAAGCAGATCGTGTTCGTGCACCCGCAGTCGGCCGACGGCGTACTGATCGAGATCTGTGCCGAGCCGTCCCGGAAGTGATCCAGCCCTCACTCGCGTGCGCTGTAACGGCCGACGTCCTGCCAGCTCTCGACTCCGGTCAACGGCGTGAGATCCGGCTGCGAGTCCCAGTTGAGGTAGGCCGGTGTGTAACCGGCGCCGAAGACATCGACAGCCTGGCCAGAAGCCACGCTGCCGACGTAGACGGCGTAGGTCCCGCTCTCGGCGCAACCGGCGAGCTTGCGACAGGTCAGTATTCCGGCTGGATCGAGCCGGAAAACCACGTTGCGCGGATGGCCCGCGAAGACCACGGTCCAGTGGACGAGTTCGGTGCCGTCCGGTAGTAGCTTCTGACCGGGATCGATCCCGGTGATACATGCCCCCAGACGACTGCCGACGTTGATCACCTTGAAAGGAAACGCCTCCGCGACGATGAAACCGTCGGCCCCTGCGATCTGTAGTGTCAGCTCGAAACCGCCGATGGACACCAGCGCTTCCTGGTCGCGGTGCAGCGGTGTGACGTCGTCCAGATAGGCGTACAGCTCGACGCGCGTGGTGCCGTCCTCGCCGGGAATGGCCGAGTGCACCGCCGTCCGTTCGTCCTCGACCATGAACATGAGCCGGATCAGCCCGTTCTCACCGCACCACTCACTGGCGGCGGTCGACCCGGCCAGCGACAACAACCCGCCCAACGACAC
>JAUVBS010000224.1 GCA_030591105.1 bacterium
CCGTTCCGCCACGATCTAGCTGTCTCACGGCTCGCCATGGCAGGTGGCGCAGACCGGTGTCGGACCGTCGTGGCACTGCAGACAGGTCGTCAAGTCGATGCGCGCCTCGGAACCGTGGTAGTCGGGGCGGGTCCAATCGGAATAGAAATGGTTACCCGGACGGACCCCGTTTTCCAGGTGACAGTTCTGGCAGAAACCACGCGGTTCGTGGCACACCGTGCACTCCTCGGTGCCTTTGTAGAAGGTCAGCGGGTGCTGGTAGGCCCAGTTGCGGTCGTGCACGATGAAGTCGACGTTCTCGCCGTGGTGGCAGACCGTGCACTGCTCGGAATTGCGGTGGCACAGGACGCAAGCCTCGCCGTCCGTACGGCCGGCGAACTGGTGCTCGTAGCGGTAGTTCTCCCGGTGGCTCGACGGATACGGCGGTAGCGGCGGTAGTTCCTCGTCGTCGTGGCAATCGAGGCAGACCTCGCGGTCGGGCATCGCTGCTTGCCAGTTCGGTCCGAGCTCGATCACCGGATGGCAATAAGTGCAGTCGAGGTCCTCTTCGGCGTGGGTCGGATGATCGAAAAACAGTGCGCCCCACGCTGCGTGGAGGGTGATTGCGCCGACGCAAAGCACGGTGACCGTCAGTAGCGTCTTCATCGGTGAGCCTCCCCCGTAGCGGTGCCGACGTGAAAGCGGTAGACGACGCGCGCGAGCAAGCGCAGGTCGTAGTTGACTCCTGGATAGTCGAGGGCTTCTCCGACCAGAGAAAACCACCAGCCGCTACCCGCGTCGTACTCCGCACCGAGCCGCGAGGCGACGGTCGCGTGCCGCTCCGTGTTGTCCACCGGCAACCCTTCGTAAATGTAGCGGTACGAGACGCGGTTCAACTCGAACCACAGTCTTGTGCGCGGATCCACACGCCAGGAAACATCGCCGTAGAAACCGTCCTGTAGACCACGGTAGCCGCGCAAGCCGCGGTAACCGAGACGCAGGATGCCCTTGCCGACCCAGACGTCGAGACCGTCTCCGCGCTCCTGATTCTCCGGGAACAGCTCCACCAGATCGAGCGATACGCGCCAGCCGCCCCACGACCTCGGTTGCAGGAAGAGATGAGCGCGTAGTTCGTTCACGACCCGGCCCATCGCTTCGTAGAACCAGCTCTCGGACTCGAAGCGACGGAAGATGTAGGAATTCTCGTATGCCGGGTGGTAACCCTCGCGTCGGTTCCAGATCAGCGCGGCGTTGCCGGTGTTGAAGCGATAACCGAGGTGCAGGTGCTGGTAGTAAGCAACCTTTTGCACCAGCCCGTGACGGTGTTCATAGAAGAGATTGAGTGCCCGCGTCGGTCGCCAGTCGACCAGCAGCCCGACGCGCTCGCTCTCCTCGGCGCCGGCCCACATGGTGCGGGCCCAGCTGATACCCAGCGCGAGCTGATCCGCGATGTTAGGTGACTTGTAGTAGACACTGGCGATCCCCGACTGGTCCCAGCCACTCTTGCTCCAGTTGTCGAACTGGTAACCTTCGGGGTTCAACCACCCGCGCGTGCCGGCGAACCCGACCACGTATCCGTACGACCCGCGTAACACCACCTCGGCGCCGTCGGCCAGGTTGCTGGCGACGCCGCCGCTGGTAAAGATGCGGCCGGCGCGCACGCGCAGCCGCCGCGACGGGGCGAACTGTACATGACCGCGGTAGAGGTGTGACTTCAGTCCCGACAGACCGGGGTCCAGTACCTCGCCCCGCATCGCCCCGAAAAAGTAGACCGACCAGGCCGGCGAACCGATCTCCCGGATGTCCAGCGAGAGCCGCGAGATCAGGTCCAGGTCTTGGGACGGGTCCGGCACGGCCGGGGTGGAGATCGGATCGTGAAGGTACCCGATGGCCGACAGGCGGCCATCGATCACCGTTGCCGAAGCCACATCGGTGGTCAGCTGTCCTCCTGGCCAGACGCTCAATATGATCACCGCCGCCAGGAGCCACCGCCGTCCCCGACACTCAGTTCGCCATCGCCTCGGTACCATCGCCCGCATTTGTATCCTCCTGTCATCGTGAGGTCACGGCCCTTGCGGACCTTTACGCGGCTGCGGTTTTTCTGCAAGTGCGGATTTTGAAAACGGTTATCATGTCACGTCACTAAATTGTCATTTAAATTCCTACCATATTGATTGGTAAAGCGCCAGCTTCGATTCTAGGCGGGATTTGGCGGTCGCAGGACTGGCCTTGGGTATCGGTCCAGATTGATGAGCAAAACGACGAGATGGTGTATAGCAGTAGCTCTGATCGGCCTCAGCGATGGCGCTTCTGGTCGGCGGATGCTCGGACGAGGACTATACGACACCGCCGCCGCAGCCCACGATGGCCACGTTTGTCGGCTCGGAGACCTGTGGCAATTGTCACAACGAACCCGAGACCAAGGCCGAGGGCATTTACGACATGTGGAAGGCCTCGGGCCATCCGTACAAGATCGTCAAGATCGAGAGAGAAGCACCGATGGGGAGCTTCCCCGCCTTCTCGGCGTACCCCAACGATCCCATCGACCCGACCCAAGGTGAAACGTGGGAGACGATCACCTACACCATCGGTGGCTACCGCTGGAAGATGCGCTGGATCGATGCCGACGGTTGGATCGTCACCAGCGGCGACGCGGCTCTGGAAGCCCAGTACAATTTCGAGACCGATGCCGATCACGCTCCCGGGTACACGACCTACCACACCGGTGACGAGCGTGGCACCAAGCCGTACGATTGCGGCAGCTGTCACACCACCGGCTGGGTGGCGAATCCAGACCCCGAAGATCTTACTCACAACTAGGACGGCCTGGCGGGGATCTGAGGCACCTTCTTCGCCGGTGGCGTCCATTGCGAGGAGTGCCACGGCAAGGGGAGTCTGCACGCCGGCAATCCGACCCAGTTCGGCATGGACGTGGACAGCTCGTCTGAGCTCTGCGGCCGTTGCCACACCCGCGATCCGTACAACCGCATCATGGCCAGCAATGGCTACATCCGGCACCACGAGCAGTACGACGAGTTCCGCCATTCGCCCCACGCCATCGGCGAAGGCAACGTACCCGGTTGCAACGACTGCCACGATGCGCACGCCTCGGTGGTCATTGACGACGACGCCATCGGCACCGGCGTCACCGCGGCGTGCACCGATTGCCATGACGCTACGGAGTACGCGCTCAACGGCAACACCCCGCCGCATCCGGCGTTCGTGGAGTGCACGCAGTGCCACATGCCGAAGATCGGCAGGAGCGCCAAGGCCAGTGACTCGAACCCCAAGTATGTGGGGGATGTCGCGAGCCACATCTTCGCCATCAACTCCGATGCGGTGAACATGGAAGATGGCATGGGAATTCTGGCCGACGCCGCGAGCTTCATCAAGACCGACGAGCAGACCGGTCTGGCCAGGATCACTCTCGACTGGGCCTGTTATCGCTGCCATAACGACGAGAACGGAGACGGCGGTGGCGGCTCGACAAAGAGCCTGAGCGAGCTTTCAACCATGGCGGACGGCATCCATCCGGCGAGCACCAAGTCGCGAGGGATCGCTAGCCGTTGACGTCTGTTAATCTGCGAGGATGGTCGCGGCTAGCGCCGTGACCACCTCGCAAGATCGCCCCTCGCCATCCTTCGATCTTGCGGTACACTATCTGGGTGCCGCTACGCGGCCGGCCGGCACGAGATTGCCGGCCGGCCGCCGTATTCCGGCCGACTGCTGCCGTCTCTGGGCCGCCGCCTCGTTGGCAGCACTGCGTGGTCAGCGAGCTTTCTGCGTAACACCCGGATCCCTAACTGCGAGGCGTCGCCATGAACCGCTTCCTTATCCACTGGCTCACCATGACTCTGGCGCTCTGGGTAACCGCCTGGATTCTACCCGGGGTCACCGTCCATACGCCTTCGGCGCTGCTCATCGCGGCGGTGGTCCTCGGCTTGTTGAACGCGCTGGTCAAGCCGTTCTTGCTGCTGCTGACCCTGCCGCTGACGATCTTGACCCTCGGGCTGTTCTACTTCGTCCTGAACGGATTCGTCTTCGCACTGGGTTCGAAGCTGGTGCCCGGTTTCGAGGTGGCTGGATTCGGGTGGGCCTTGCTCGGCGCCATCGTGATGAGCCTGGTCGCGACGTTGATCGGTCGGGCGACCGGCCGCGAGCAGATCTAGCACTCGTTGCACAGCCTTTTCCGAAGCGAAAGCGCACACAGTTCACTCAGTTCACGCAGTTCACTCAGTTCACGCAGTTCACTCAGTTCACGCAGCTTGCGAGATTCGCCCTCGGAAGACTCGGTGAGATGGGCTTGTTGTTGGTCGCGGCTCCCATTGCGTGGGCCGCTACTGAAACGACCGCGGCACGCTTACAGCGCTTCTATCGACTGTTTCGCAACTGCCTCATAACTAGCATAATTTATTGGTAGTTATCTCGATTTATACCTTGCGGCTTTTGCCTTTTGTTCGTATATTAGAGGGGAGTTCCTCCCAGCACTCCAACCGGGAGGATTCCCATGCCCCAGATGC
>JAUVBS010000195.1 GCA_030591105.1 bacterium
AGACCGCTGGCCCCGTCGAGCAACATGTCCATGGCCAGATTACCGAAATTCATCGCGACCATCCGATCCAGAGCGTCCGGTGGACCGCAGCGCATGATATAACCGAGCGACTGGTAGGTGACCTCGTGCCCGGTCAGTTCCTTGATCCGTTGGGCGGTGATCTGCCCGACGCCACCGAGTTTCTGGTGGCCGTAAGCATCCTTCTCGCCGGTCTGGATCACTTCGCCGCCAACTATCTGCGCGCCCTCGCTGATGGTCATCAGAGCATAATTACTGGGGTTGGTCTGCTTGTCCTGGGTCACCATCGCGGCGAGGCGCTCGATGTCGAACGGCACCTCGGGAATGATGGCACGATCGACGTTGGCCAGATAACTCGCGACCAGAGCGGTCTCGCCGCTGTTACGCCCGAACAGCTCGATCACACCGATCCGCTCGTGGCTGCCGATGGGCGTGCGCAGGTCGTTGAGTGTCTGCACCGCGCGCGTGATCGCGGTCCCGAAACCGATGCAGTAGTCAGTGCCGTATACATCGTTGTCCATGGTCTTGGGGATCGCGAGCTGCGGGTAACCGGCCTGGTTCAGGCGTGCAGCGAAACTGAGCGTGTCATCGCCGCCGATGGGAATCAGCGCGTCGATCTTCATGTCCTCTAGATTCGCGACAATGGCGTCGGTGATGTCGGCCGGGTACTTCATTCCGTCCTGTTTCAGGTGTGCAGGCATGTCCGCCTCGCGCACCTGCGCCGGGTTGGTGCGGCTGGTGTGCAGAAAGGTACCACCGGTACGATCGATGGTGCGCACGTGCTCCCAGTCGAGACGGACAACGTTCTGCTCGTTCGCCTCGGCGTCGCCGATCTTGTAGTCGGCCAACCCGCCCCAGCCGCGCCGGATCCCCCACACTTCGACCCCCGCCTTGCGGGCCCGAAAAAAGACCTGCTTGATGGCGTTGTTCAACCCGGGCACGTCACCACCGCCGGTCAGAATCGCCAGTCGCTTGATCGTCTTGCTCATGCACCTACCCCTTGCTGATACTTTTTGCCGGACACCGGTCCCGAACTCTAACACCGACCGGAGCGATTCGTGAAGCGGTGACTCGCTCAGCGCGCGAAATGGCAACCGCCAGCGAGAAAAGTACCGCGGCACGACATCGCCGCGAGATCGCGTACATCCTGCTCACCAAATCCGAACGTCTGCATCGCCAGCCCGATCTCCCGCGACAGAGTCGTGTTCGAGACGGTCGGATTGTCGGTGCAGAGCGCCACGTTCATCCCCGCGTCGAGAAAGCGCGGCAACGGATGATCGGCCAGGCTGGCGACGGCTCCGGTCTGGAGGTTCGACGACAGACAGACTTCGACGTAGGTCCCGTCGCGGGCGAGCCGCTTGATCAGCTCGGGATCCTCGCCGGCGCTGGTGCCGTGCCCGATACGGTCGGGGCCGAGGGTCTCGATCGCCTCCCAGACACGCTCGGGGCCCTCGCTCTCACCCGCGTGGACGGTCGTGCGCAACCCCATCTGCGTCGCCAGCTTGTAAGCATCGGTAAACAATAACGGCGGAAACGCTGCTTCCGGTCCGGCGATATCGAAACCGATGACGCCCACGCCGGCATGATACTCTTCTTTTTCACCGACGACTTCGCGCAACAATATCCGCGCCATGTTCCCACCGTGGCTGCGCATGGCGATGATCACGATACCGGCGCGAAAATCGGGGTGCTCCTCACCGAACCGCGACAGGCCCTTGCGGGTGGCGTGGATCACCTGGCGCGTCGTCAAACCGGCGCGGCGGTGGATCAAAGGGTTCATACGCAGCTCGAGCAGACGCACACCATCGGCGTAAGCGTCCTGAGCGATCTCGTAGGCGATGCGATGGATGTTCTCGTAGAACTGCGTGTACTGCAACGGCACGTGGAACTTGTCAAGGTAGTCCAGCAGCGTGCGGTCCTGCGTCTCGTCCCACTCGAGGTAACGGCGGAACGCCTCGAAATCCAGCCCCGGTACCGCCGAATAGTATTTCTCGGAGAGCTCCCACAGGGTCTCCGGCCGGATCGAGCCGTCGAAGTGACGGTGCAAATCGGCCAGCGGCACCAAGCGAACGAACTCGTGGCTCTCTGGCAGCGACACGGCAGAACCTCCCTGGCTACCGGTGCGACACGGTCGTCGGCCGGGCGGACAGGATAGCCATCTGGCCCGACGCTGTCCAGCCGGCCGCCGTTGCAAGTAACGGTCGGTTCGCCTGGACGATTGACTACCGGCGCCGTAATCTTGAGCCGGGTTCACCGTCACCGGCCAAAGCAACACGCCACCAGGAGGCCGAGAATGTTCGACCGCAACGTTCTGGAGATCGATCTCGCCGGCGAAACCGAGGAGATCTGTGACCGCCTGCGAGAGGTGGTAAGCAAGACGTTGCTACGCCGCGGTCTGGTCGTGGGGCTCAGCGGCGGCATCGACAGCAGCGTGACCTGCGCGCTGGCCGTACGCGCCTTTGGCCAACGCCGTGTGTTCGGGCTGTTGATGCCCGAGCGTGATTCCTCGGGGGCCAGCGTCCAGCTCGGTCGCCTGCTCGCCGATGAACTGGGTATCGACTACGAGATCGAGGATATCGAGCCGTCCCTAGAGGCGATCGGTTGTTACCGGCGTCAGCAGAAGGCCATCCGCCGCGTCTTTGCGGACTACGACGAGAACTGGAAGAGCAAGATCGTCCTGCCGGACGACCTGCTCGACAGCGACCGCATGAACGTCTATCGGATCGTGGTCGAGGATCCGGAAGGCAACCGCCGGTCCGAGCGGCTGCCGTTGCAGGCGTACCTCGAGCTGGTGGCAGCGACGAATTTCAAGCAGCGTATCCGAAAGACCCTCGAATACTACCACGCCGATCGACTGAATTTCGCGGTCGCCGGCACGCCCAACCGGCTCGAGTACGATCAGGGGTTCTTCGTCAAGAACGGCGATGGAGCGGCCGACGTAAAACCGATCGCCCACCTCTACAAGAGTCAGGTCTACGCGCTGGCCCGGCATCTCGGCTTGCCCGAGGAGATCTGCAACTCGCAACCGACGACCGACACCTACAGCCTCGACCAGGGTCAGGACGAGTTCTATTTCGTACTACCGTACAGCGAGATGGATCTGCTCCTGTGGGCAAAGAATCACGGTATCGCGCACGATGAAGCAGCGCCGGTGATGCAGCTCACGCCGGAGCAGGTTGCCCGGGTCTACCGCGACATCGATCGCAAGCGTACGACCACGCGGCCGTTGCAGCTGGCACCGTTGCTGCTGAAAGAGGTGCCTGAAATCGATAAGTAGCGTGATTGCAAATGGTTGCTCAATTTACGCAGCGGCCCCGGCTCGGATTATATCTTGCAACTCCCACCACGACTGTTTAGGTTTGGCAAAGTAAACGCCGTGTCCCCGGTTCACGCGGTGCGATCCGCCTGGAAGAGGTAACAAGCCCCATGAAGGTCAACACCAAAGTTCGCTACGGCTTGCGTGCGATCCTGCAGATCGCCGAAGGGTACGGCGCCGACCCGGTGCCGATCAGCGCCATCGCCGCATCGCAGGAAATCAGCGGCAAGTACCTCGAGCAAGTCGTCGGCACACTACGCAAATCCGAATTGATCACCAGCCGTAAAGGTGTGCGCGGCGGCTATTCGCTCGCTCGCGATCCGCAGCAGATCAATCTCTGGGAGATCATCACCGCCCTGGACGCCCACACGGCCCTGGTCGACTGCGTGGACGATCCCGATTCGTGCGATCGGTCCGACGACTGCCTGACCCGCACGATCTGGTCCTTGCTGAGCATCAAGATGCGTGAATTCTGGTCGAGTTTTACCCTCGCCGACCTGCTGATCATCGTCAAACAATCTGGCGGCGACCCGGCCGAATTGATGGCCCGACTCGACGGTAACACCGGCTGACCCGCGACGTCTGGCGACCGTCCTGCCAACCGACCGACAGCTCAGTACTCGGCTGCAACGGGAACCAGACAGAGAAACTTCAGCGGTCGGTCGCCGCTATTACAGAACTGGTGAGTTTCGCCTGGCCGCACATGGATCACGCTGCTGCGACCGATCCGCTGCTCACCGTCAGTCGTGACCACCGTCCCTTCCCCCTCCAGGACGAAAACTTCGTGCTCCCAACGATGGTCGTGCTGCGGTGTGTGGCCACCCGGTTGTAGTATGAAGAGTCGCATGTAGAAATGTTCCGGCCGGTCCTCCGCTCCGACCAGCCACTGGATCTGAACTCCGGACGCTCCATCGACCTCGACGGCGTTGGCCGGTACCTCCTCGACTCGCTTGATATCCACGCTCGATCCTCCCGGTTGTTCTCTCCCCGCCATCTGAACGTTGTGCCTTTGAAAATCTGCCTCTCCGTATTTTGCCCTGAGCTCGCGTTTGGGGCGGATAGTCTAACCCCTTGACACTGGGGGCGTTCGCCGCCACCTCCTGTGACGGCTCACTCCGCACTACGGCTCCTTCGCCATCCTGGCTACGGAGCCTTCGTGAGGCCCCATTGCCAAGGGGTTAGACTATCCGCCCCACGGCCCCTTCAAGCCAATAGAGAGCGGATATACCTTCAAAGCGCCGACATTACGCCATGGTAGAGGTGACCTATGCGGAGCGCCAGAACGACGTTACCGCGCCGCGACGTCACTACCGCCGGAAGCGTCGGACCGGTCCTGAAGTACCATGCCGTTGAACGGCATCGCGCCATTTGACTTCACTGCGCGGTGAGTCCACCTTTTGCCGATCGCCCCTGGCGACAGACGCCAGCAGTCGCAGAGCCGCGGATCGGCGAAATCGGACCTGATCCGGCATTCGCGAATACGAGGAGATCGCCATGGAATTCACCCGCGGTTTGCGCGAGAAAGCCGCCCGGCTGGGCAAGACCATCGTCCTGCCAGAATCGTGGGACGAGAGGATGCTCGCGGCGGCGGCGATGATCCGCGACAACGAGATCGCCACCGTCATTCTGCTGGGCGACGTGC
>JAUVBS010000470.1 GCA_030591105.1 bacterium
CGACGGTAACCGCCGGTCGCCACCGCATCCGCCGCATCCGACGTCTACTGTCACCAGCACAACCACGCAGCCCCTGGTCGGCCCAGGGACGCCTGGTGCTGATGGGGTCCCACGTACCGACGCGTCGGCCCCGTTGAACCTCATCGTGCCCGGGCCCCGCGGAGGTGCCTGCACGCAGGAGCGAGTCATGAAGTTGAAGATTACGGTCCACGGAGTTGCCTACGAGGTCGAGGTCGAGGTACTCGAAGCGGAGGACGAATTCGCGCCGGCGATGCCGTTGCCGCGCGTCAGCCCATCGCTGGCTACGACCGGGCGGGCTCCAGCGCCGTCGTCCAATCCGGCAGCAGCGTCCGGTCCGTTAGCGCCGCTCGGTCCGGTGCCCGGGCCCGCGGGCGCACCCACCGCCGCCGCGGCCGGGACCTCTG
Source organism: bacterium (assembly GCA_030591105.1). Taxonomy (GTDB): domain Bacteria; phylum Krumholzibacteriota; class Krumholzibacteriia; order LZORAL124-64-63; family LZORAL124-64-63; genus JAUVBS01. The sequence continues at coordinate 426 of JAUVBS010000470.1, forward strand.
CCTCCGGTGCGGTCACTTCGCCCATTGCCGGTACGGTGATCGAGGTCAAGTGCCAGGCCGGTGACAAGGTCACGTCTGGTCAGACCCTGCTGGTGATCGAGGCGATGAAGATGGAGACCGCCATCGCGGCACCGGCGACCGGTAGACTCAAATCGGTCCGGGTGGCCGCCGGTGACAGTGTGCGCGAGAACGAAGTGCTCGTGGAGTTCGAGTGACATGGAAGTGGTGTGGGACTTTCTGCAGGCTGGCGCCATGGGTAACGGTACCTGGGGCAATCTGGCCATGCTCTTGGTCGGTTGCTTCTTCATCTACCTCGGCGTGGTCAAGGATTACGAGCCGTTGTTGCTGGTGCCGATCGGATTCGGAATCCTGGTCGGGAACATTCCCCTCACACCCGGTATGAATATCGGCATTTACGAGCAGGGGAGCGTCCTGAATATTCTCTACAACGGGGTCAAACAGGGCTGGTACCCGTCCCTGATTTTTCTCGGTATCGGTGCCATGACCGATTTCTCGAGTCTGCTCTCGAATCCTCGCTTGATCCTGCTCGGAGCCGCGGCACAGGCCGGCATTTTCCTGACCTTTCTCGGTTCAATCGCCCTCGGCTTTCCCGAGCGGCAGGCCGCGGCCATCGGGATCATCGGTGGTGCCGACGGCCCCACCGCGATTTTCCTGTCCTCGCAACTAGCTCCCGAACTGCTCGGCGCCATCGCCGTGGCGGCTTACAGCTACATGGCGCTGGTACCGGTGATTCAGCCGCCGATCATCCGAGCGCTGACCTCACGCGAGGAACGTCTGATCCGTATGAAACCTTCGCGGCCGGTGAGTAAGCGTCTGCGGATCATATTCCCCGTCGTTGCCTTTCTGCTATGTGCGGCCATCGCGCCGGGCGCGATCCCGTTGCTCGGCTTTCTCTTCTTCGGTAATTTGCTCAAGGAGAGCGGTGTGACCGAGCGGCTGGCCAAGACGGCGCGCACTTCATTGATCGACGTGGTGACGATCTTGCTCGGTCTGTGCGTCGGTGCGAGTACCGACGCGAGCCGATTTCTGACCCCGGCCTCGTTGAAAATATTTGCTCTCGGCGCGGTCTCGTTCGCGGTTGCCACCGCGGCGGGCGTGATGTTTGCCAAGTTCATGAACCTGTTCTTGAAAGAGAAGATCAACCCGATCATCGGCGCGGCAGGCGTATCGGCGGTGCCCGACTCCGCTCGTGTCTGCCAGATGGTCGGCGCCAAGGAAGATCCCCAGAACTTCCTGATCATGCACGCGATGGCTCCCAACGTAGCCGGCGTGATCGGGTCGGCCGTGGCGGCCGGCGTGTTTCTTTCCCGATTCGTCCTGCACTAGTGTCCTGTCCTGGGACTCCCTTATCGTTTTCGCCGGCAGCACCGAGCTACAGATCGCTTTCCTGGAACGGCGTATCGAGATACTTCCGCGCGTAATCCATCGCCCCTTGAATGTTGTATCCCATCTCGATCACCTGCTCGTATTCCGCGACCGCCAGGTCGCGGTGACCGAGCAGATCGTAGCAGTTGCCGAGAAAGTTGTGCGCCCACACCTTGGCGCGGGCCTTCTGCGGCGGATCGGGGTAGGGGGCGGTCAGGGCGCGGTTGAAGGCAGCCTCGGCCTTGTAATACGCGCCCTTGGCCATGTAGACGCGGCCGCGGTTCATCCAGGCGGTCAAGCTATCGTCGTGGTCGAGCGATTTCAAACAGCCCTGTTCGACCTTTTCGTACTCGCCCGCGGAGAAATAGGAGGCGGCCAGAGTCTGATAGGCGAATGCGAGGAC
>JAUVBS010000192.1 GCA_030591105.1 bacterium
CCACATACGCCGAACAGAACGAAGTAGCCGAGCATGCGAACCCGGCCCAGTTTCTCCTCCAACGGCGGGCCGAACACGTACAAGTAGACCATGTTGCCCAGATAGTGCAGCCAACCGCCGTGCAGAAATATCGCGGTCACCACCGTCCACGGCGCCCGGTTACCCGGAACAAAAACCAGTTCACCGGGATGCCACGGAAGTGCGTTGGGAAGGTAGCGGGCCCACAGCAGGAGTCCGCCCATACCCAGCATCAGGCTGTACGTCAACAGCGGGGTACGCCGCAGCCTCTGACCGAGACCGATCGGATAGAAGAAGAAGAAATACATGACCCGCCCTGGCGGCTCACCCCCGGCCAGCACTCACAACGGTCGGACCTCGCCCGGAACCTCCGCGAGTATTCCGGGCTAAGCCATACATCGGTCACTGAGCAGCCGCCTTGACTGTGAGCCTCGCGCCCAATCCTGGTCACGAATCTCTTTCTAGTATTCGCGGGTCTCTTGGAGCCGATAATCCCCCAATCCATGCCGGTCGACGAACGTGAATCGCAACCCCAGAGCCGGGTAGTACCACACCTCCCATTGCTCCTCGCGCGCCGAGTCACCCGCGTGGCGATCGATCCGCGTCGGCTCACCGTAACGGATCAGGACACCTCCGCGGTCACTCAAACTGCCGCGACCGAAACGGCCAAAACGATCGTCCGCCTCGATGATTCTCAGCAGGTGGGCACGTTGCGCCTCGCGTACCGGAGTCCCTTCCTGTCGCGCCAGCTGAGTCCAGGCCGTGTCCCAGGCCGCCGATCGCTCGGGCAGTGGCAACTCGCTCAGCCGGTCCCGTTCCGGCTGCGGCACCAGCCCAGTAAGCCAGGTCACTTGCTGACGCCACTGGCGATCGTCGCGCCACTGCAGTTGCAGATTGACGAACCGCTGCGGCGCCGCATCGGGCAGGACGGCTCGGCCGGCGGCCAGTTCCGCGGTCAGTTCCAGCTGCAATACGGCGCGCCCGAAGGGGATCTGATCGGCGCCCAGACGGATCGGCACGCTCAATCCGGTCGGACCGACATCGTCTGCGGTGATCACGAGCCGGTTGACCAGATCGCCCTCGGCCGAGGTCGGTTTGATACGGAAGACGAGTTCGACGTCCGCGGCCGGCCAGCGTTCGGGAACCGGCGTGCGGCCTAAATCGATGGCCGCGTGGAGAGTGTCGATATCGAGTCCGAGCAGCGGAGTTGACGCGTCCGCGGCGGGCAGATTCCAGGTGAAGCGACGGAAATACAGCGGCAGGCCCATCACCGCACGCGGGCTGTAGGTAAGGTGCCGTCGCCAGATACGGGAGGTGTGCCAACCGGTGACGGTCACCTCTAGATCCACCTCGGCATCACCTCTGATGACCAGCGGGACCACGCAGTTCAGTTCGCCGTGGCCGCGCGTGTCTTGATCCGTCGGCACCCGCACTTCTGCGCGGTCGACGCCGCCGCCGACCTGCTCTGCGTCCCGTCTGGCGACCACTTGCACCAGGATGCCCGCGCGGTAATCGCCATCTATTTTCTGGAATACCAGCGATCGGAAAGGTACGGCGATGCGGACGCTCGGCACGTCGAGACCGAGCGAGTCGACACGGCTGACGACGCTCGCTGTCAGCGGTTGATCCGCCCCCGCAGACGCTCCGCGGCCGTATTCCTGGCTACCGCCGCAACCGGCCAGCAGACCACCCTGGACTGCCAGTACGGCCACCGCGAGCAACGCGGCGCCAACGGACGGTCGCCAAGGATCAGCGTACTGCGGCAGGTGCCGGCGGATTCGGTTCGTCACTGACGATCTGCCCGTCGTTAAGCCGGATGATCCGGCGTGTATAGGCGGCGATGTCCGGTTCATGGGTCACCACGATGATCGTCTGACCTTGCCGATCGAGCTGTCCGAAGAGGTCCATGATCTCGGCGCTGGTACGGGAGTCGAGATTGCCGGTAGGTTCGTCGGCGAGGACCAACGACGGCTCGTTGATCAAAGCGCGCGCGATCGCTACCCGCTGGCGCTCGCCGCCGCTCAACTCGCTTGGTTTGTGGTGGGTCCGGTCGCCCAGCCCCACGTCGGTCAGAGCCGTCATGACCCGCTGCTGTCGCTGATCACGCTTGATCCCGGCGTAGACCAACGGTAGCTCGACATTCTGGGCTGCCGTGCTGCGCGGCAACAGATTGAAGGTCTGAAAAACGAAACCGATCTCGCGGTTGCGGATCGCTGCGAGTTGATCGTCGCTCAGACCACTTACGTCGACGCCGGCGAGCCGGTAGCTACCGGCCGTCGGCGTGTCGAGGCAGCCGATGAGGTTCATCAACGTCGATTTACCCGAGCCGCTCGAACCCATGATCGCCAGGTACTCGCCGGGCTGGACATCGAGATCGATGTCCTGGATGGCCGGCACTTCGTGGGCGCCGACCCGGTAGATCCTCTGCAACCCGCGGATAGCGATCAACGGCTCGGTCATTATTCGTCCTGTAGCGCATCGATCTGACCGGTGTACAGGCTGAAACGGCCGACGGCCCGCTCCATCTGTACTTCGGCGGCGAGGAACTCGACGATGGCGCGTACTTCCTCCGCCCGAGCCGAAGCGAGATTGTTCTGGGCGTTGATCTGATCGAGCGTCGTACCGGCGCCGACCCGAAAGCGTTCGGCCGCCAGACGCACCTCTTCCTGAGCCTGAGCCACCGTCTCGTTGCTGACGTACGTCTTCTCGCGCGCCTCGATCATCGTGTTGTAGAGCTGGCGAACCTCGAGCTGAGCATCGAGGCGCACCTGTTCCAGATTGTACTCGGCGATCCGGGCGGACGCTTTCGCCTGCGAGCGACCGGCCAGCGTCTGCATACGGTCGAACACATTCCAGGAGACCGAATAGCCGTAGCGCCAGTTCTGCGACTCCTGCGAGCCGAAGCGAAAAGGAGATTGGTTGTTGTACCGTGTCCAGTCGGCGTAGAGGTCGATCCGCGGCCAGAGGTTCCCCGTCGCGGTGGTCACGTCGTCGCGACGCGCCTCGAGTCGGTGCTGTTCGCTTTTCAGATCGAGACGGTTGGCCAGCGCCTCGGCATAGAGCGTCGCGAGATCCTCGATGGCGAAATCGGTGGTCAGTACCGAGCGATCCACTGCGAAGCGCGCGGCCTACGGCTGATTCATGGCGTAAGCGAGGTTGGCGAATGCCTGTTCGACACCGTTCTCGGCCACCACTGCATCGAACTTGGTCTGCTGTAGACGCACCCGCTGTTGCAGGACATCACTCTTCGCGGCGCTACCGAGTCGGAAGTAGGTTTCGGTGCGCTCGAGTTCCTTGGCCGCGAGGCTACGCGTATCGCTCGCAACGACGTGCAGTTCTTCCGCGAGTAGGAGCCGGAAATAGGCCATCGCAACGTTCTGGATCACCAGCTCGGTGGTGTACAAGCGGTTGGCCTCTGCCGCATCCACCTCGTTATGTGACGAGCCGAGTCGGCTGTACTTCGCGAAGCCCTCGAAGATATTCAAGCGCGCGGCGAAATTGATATCCTGGTAGGTCGACGAGATCTTCACGTCGGCTATCTCGCCGGTGGCAACCGTGGTCGGGAACAGGAGCACGTCACCGGCGCTGTCGGTGAGCGGCACCGTCCCGACACCGAACTGGGGAACGTCGTAATCGGTGCGATCGGCTTTTGAGTAGTTGTGTCCGAGGGTCAAGTCGGGCAAGAAAGCACCCCAGGCAATTTTGACATCCTGGTCGGATATATTTCGTTGCGCCGCCGCGGTCTGTAGTGTGGGGCTGGCACGTACAGCGATCAAGACACACTCGCGAAGCGACAGTATCGGTCGTCCCGTATCGAGATCGACCGCCTCCTGCGCCGTGGCGACGGCCGCCGTCGAACCCGCAGCCAACGCTGCGATGACCGCGAGCTCCCATAACCGTAGGCCGAATATCTCACACCAGTTGCTCATCGTCGTGCTTCTCCTTGCCAGCGGTTCGCCGAGCCGTGCCCCGCAGAGCCGTTCCATTCTATGAGGACGGTCGCCAGAGACCAACCACATTCCCCGCAAAATCACGCCCTGCCGATATCTACCAGATATAGACGCGAATTAATACGCAGAGGTTGCTCGCCAGTTGCAAGCCTCTTGATTAATCGCCACCCCCGCCAGATCTCACCGATCCACGCTCACCAGGTCGCCGGTGCCGATCCCGGCGCCAATCGCCTCGTCGCCCCACCAGCGAACGGTCGCTACCCGGGACCGCTGGGCTGTGGGCGTCATGAAGGCGACGGGAACCGAGGAGGACAAAAAAGTCGTCAGGTATGGCTTTCCGCGACCGGAGTCAGTGGGCAGACGTCCCAGCACCCAGAGGTCCGGATAGTAACCCTGGTCCACGCAACCCGGAACTCGTTAGTTGTGGAGCTTGAAATTGTACGGAATAGCCATCCAGGCTTTGACCGGTATATCCCGCTGCTTCCCAGGTAAAAATTTGGCTTTGCGGGCCGCGGCCAGCGCCGCTTTGTTGAGCATGGGGTGAACGCCCTGGATGATCTGGGCGTCTTTGACGTTGCCGTCCGAACCGACCAGCACCTTGACGATGACCGTACCCTCGATCTGGGACATGCGGGCCATTTCCGGATAGTCGGGCGGGACGAACCTGATCAGTTTAGGCTTCTCCGACGACGCCACAAATCCACCACCGCCCCCAACATCGTACGTCGGCATCGCACTGGCAATGGCATCGTCGATATCGACGAGCGAATCAGCGATGTCGACGTCTTCGGTCACCTCGTCGTCCGGCGCCGCTTCGACCACCCTCGGCGGTGGTGGCGCTTCGACCGGTGGCGGCGGCAACTCGATGACATCCTGCTGATCCATCTCGACGATTTCGAGTTCCTCTTGCCGCAATCGGTACGGGTTGGGTGTGTAGCGCGGCGTCACGAGGAAAAAAACCAGGACCAGAATGACGGCGATGACGGCCGACCAGCGCAGATACCTGGGATACTTGGCCTTGAACTGATCGTTGGCCGACAGTTGCAGCGACTGATTGGCCGGTA
>JAUVBS010000251.1 GCA_030591105.1 bacterium
GCGCTCGCCAGCACAGGGAGCCGGCCGGCCGTCGGACCCGCCGCGCAACGCCTCGACCAGCGGCTGACCGCTGCGCGCCGCTTTGACCAGGATGTCCATCTCCAGATTGACTTCCTGCCCCACCCGCGCCCGATCGAAAGTCGTGCCGTTGAGGGTGTGGGGAATCAGGTTGACGGTGAAGCGGTCGGTGAACGGCCCGGCAGCCACCGTCAAACTCACGCCGTCGACCGCGACCGACCCCTTGGGCATCAGGAAACGAGCCAGGTCCGCCGCCAGGCCTACGCTCATCAGCACGCTACCGCCGGTTTTTTGTAACCGCGCGATCCGGCCCACCCCGTCGACGTGTCCGAGCACCAGGTGCCCATCGAGCGTATCGGCGGCGCGCAAGGCCGGTTCGAGATGGAGCCGGTCACCGACACGCCAGCGCGGCAGCGTTGTGACGCGCCGCGTTTCGGCCACGGCCTCCATGCTGACCAGATCGCCACGCCGGCGGGTGACCGTCAGACAGATCCCGTTGACGGCGAGGCTATCACCGCTGTCGAGCCGTGCCGCAATACGCGGCGCCACGACGTCCAGGCGCGTGATCCCACGGCGACGGGTCGCCGCACGCAACGTACCGATCTCGCGAACCAGCCCGGTGAACATCTCAGCCCTCTCTTCCGGCAGGGGCCGACGTTAAGGTGGTGGACGAGGTGCTCTCAGCGGCCAAGGTTACCGACGCGGTTGCGGCCCTCTCTGCCGTCACTTTCCGGAGCATCGCGGCGAAATCGCACCGGTCGTGGATCGTACGCAGGTCCGCACCGAACCGGTCGTAACTTGTCAACGTCAGCGCCAGCGGATCGCTGCGGTCGCTGTCGCCAAAGATCGACGCGTCGGGCCATCGCGCCCCGGCACCCAGTACCACCGGCGCGATGTAGTGCACCCAGCGATCGATGAGGTCGGCGGCGAGAAACGCCGACGCCAGCCGCGGTCCACCTTCGAGCATGACCGTCGCGATACCCAGATCGGCGGCGCGCTGGAGTAGATCGCGTGGATCGACGTGGCCGTCCTGCATGGCGCACGCGACCGGTCGCGCGCCGACCGGCCAGCTCGGCGGCGGTGATTGAGGCACTGCGCTGCGGCCGTGGAACAGAAAATAGTTTTCGCGCGCGAGGCCGCCGGTGTAACTCGCATCGCTGTCCACGTAGCCGGCGGCCGGTTCGGCCACCGGGCAAGCATTCTCCGCGGTAACCAGACGCCCGTCCAGTTGGGGACGGTCACGGCGCGCAGTCTCTTCACCGACGAGCACGAGATCGACCCAGCGGCGGCGTAGATGCACGTCACCGCGCGCGGCCAAGCCGGTCAAGTAGACCGGTCCGACACCGTCCGGCCGGGCGGCCGGGCCCGCGGGCAGGCCAACGTCCCGCCGTTGCGGCACGCTGAAACGTCCGTCGAGGCTCGCTGCGCTCTTCAGTTCGACGTAGGGACGCTGGAAACCGTCGGTCACCACGAACGGCCAGATCAAATCGAGACACGCGGCGGCCGCCACACCGACGGTCACGTCGATCCCGGCGGCACGCAGCAGCTCGATCCCCCCTCCGGAGACAGTTGGATTCGGGTCGCACACGCCAATCACCACGCGGTCGACCCCGCTGTTGGCGACCGCGGGTGCACAGGGTGGCGTACGCCCTTGGTGGTTACACGGTTCGAGGGTGCAGTAGAGGGTAGCGCCGAGGGCACCAGTGCCGGCCTGCTCGAGTGCGACGCGCTCGGCGTGTGGATGTCCGGCGCCCAGGTGGGCGCCGTGCCCAATCACTTGGCCGTCCTTGACCACGACTGCACCCACGGGCGGATTGGGCCAGGGGCGGCGTTCAATGCGCGCGGCTACCGCCAAGGCCTCGGCCATGAAAGCCCGCTCACAGTCGGTACGGTTCGAGTTGCCGTCGGTCATGGGACCTCTGGCGGGGCTACATACGAGAAAATGGGGAGGGAAGCGGGCACAATCACCCACAACGACAAACACGGCAGATCACTGCCGTCCTCCCACTTCTCTCATCCGGACTGTCACCGTCGGCCCCGGAATTACGCCGGGTCTGCCCGGTTCGGCTGGCGCCGAGCGGGCTCGCGGGCTTTCACCGCCGGTGGGGGATTCCACCCCGCCCCGAAGTGGTAATGGTGTCGCACAGCTATGCGGTTGCTATCAGGAAAGTTAATCGGCGCCAGTACGGCCGTCAAGGGGCGGCTGAGGCCAGCGCCGCGGCCCAGGCCAGCCGGTTTGCATTTCCCGGTTCGAACGCGGTATAATCGGCGCCGAACCGATCGGTAACCGTGGAAGGAGAGACCCATGAAATGCCAGCGTAGATCGTCGGCACGTTTGTTCGCCACAACACTCTCGGCTGTGATCGTTCTGGCGTTCAGCGCACCGGTGGTCGCCGAGTGGTCCGACGACCCGGCGGTCAACCTCGCGTTGGGTGAAGGACCCGGCGAGCAGGTCGTCGCCCATATCGCTGCGGTCGCCGACGGGTCTTGTTATGTCGGCTGGTACGATCAACGGAGCGGCAACTACGGCATGGCGCTGCAGTACCTCTCGCCCACTGGCACGGAACAGTGGCCACACAACGGTTTGGTCGTCAGCGACCACCCGCAGAACTCGTGGGTCATGGACTGGGCACTGGCGGTCACTGCGGACGGCGATGCCGTCGTCGCCTTCAACGATGTGCGCGGCGGCAGCTCCAATCTGCACATCTACCGCATCGCACCGAACGGAACTTTCTTGTGGGGCGCCGACGGAATCACCCTTACCGCCAACGCCAACTTCAAGGGCCCGCCGGCGGTCACCGCTGCTAACGACGGCGACGTGGTCGTGGCCTGGCTCGACTCCCCCGACGGCGGCGACGCCGTCCTGCGTATGCAACGTCTGACGCCCGACGGTACACCGCGCTTGGCTGCCGGCGGTGTGGTGGTCTCCGACAGCGGCGATCTCTCCCCCAGCGGCGCCGTGATCATACCGACCGGTACGGGCGACGTGATCGTTGCCTATGTCCCGACCTACAGTTTCATGGCCGATCGGCAGATCAAGGCCCAGCGCTTCGATCCGGACGGTCAGCCGGTCTGGCCCGAAGCGCTGCAGGTCATGGACGACGCGACCTTACCCATGGGGCACTATTTCCAGTCGCTGGCCGACGGCAACGGCGGCGCCGTCATCGCCTGGGACGTCGCCGAGGGGATGACCTTCCGCGTGCGGGTCCAACATCTGACGGCCGACGGCACCGAACTGCTGCCCCACAACGGCATGAGCGTCGCGGACGACAGCTTCAGCCAGATCGCCCCGAGCGCTGCCTACGACGTCGCCAATGGCGAGATTTACGTTCTCTACCGACAGATGACTCCCAACCAGAATCAGAGAGGCCTCCACGGTCAGAAGATCGACGCAGCAGGCGGTTTGGCCTGGGGTCCGAACGGCAGGCAGCTCCTCCCGGTGGACAGCGATTTCGAGGAATATATTACCGCGGTGCCGGCCACCGACGGTGTCCTGGGCTTCTATACGCAGGCGCCCGCCAACAGTTTTGGCGAGGATCGAGTCTTCGGTTTGCGCCTGGACACCGCTGGTGACTTCGTCTGGCCAGAAGAGACGGTTTCTGTTGCGTCGACGCCGAGCGCCAAGCAGGACATCGTCGCGGTGACCGGCAGTGACGGTATCGCCCGCGCTATCTGGACCGACGAACGCGGCAGCAGTCCGGACATCTACGGTCAGAACTTGCGGCCCGACGGTTCGCTGGGCAACCCGACGACCGCGGTACGAGAGACTACAGTGCCGACCTTGGTGACCGGCGTCGAGGTATTCCCCAATCCATTCAACCCACACACAAATGTCGGTTTCACGCTCGCGCGGGATTGCCACGTCGACGCTGCCATCTACGACCAAGCCGGCCGACTAGTACGGCGACTCGCGACCGGCAGTTTCGTGGCGGGGCGGCATACCTTGACCTGGCACGGCCGCGACACAGCGGGGCAGAGCCTACCGTCAGGGGTTTACCTGCTGCACATCGTCACCGACGAAGTCGTCACTGCGCGCAGATTAACGCTGGTGAAATGATCCTGCGGCCTACCAAGTCGGCGGCGCGGCTCGAAACAGATACCCCCCCCCCGCGCGCTATAACAACAACACCGAAGGCGGGCGGGGCACCCCACCCACCCCGCCAGCACCCC
>JAUVBS010000009.1 GCA_030591105.1 bacterium
AACCACTCGAGCAATTAGAGACGTTTCTCCAGCAGTTGGCGTTGCGCCACCGGACGATCCTGCCGGTCCTGTTGTACCGACATCTCGACACCGATCTCTGTGTACGACTGTTGCGCGCGGGGCTGTTCGATGCCGTCAGCGTTCCGGTCGACCCACGGCGTTGGACCAGGCTGTGTGCCGACGCCGCTGAGACCGGACGCCGGCAGGCCGCCAGCCGCGATCTGCAGCACCAGGCTCAAGCGACGAGCCGACTGTTGCACGCGCAGCGGCGGCAACTCGGTGAGACGACGGCCCGCGTTACGGGAGGGTTGCTGCGTAGCCAAGAGCAGCTCGAAGAAGTCAATCGCGAGTTGACCGATCAGATGGAGCAACTGTCGCTGCTCTATCAGTTCGGCCGAGAGCTGAGCGGGTCGCGGAATTGGGATCGGACGCTGGAGGGGCTGCTGCAGAATCTGACCGGTTTCGTCGGCGCTGCGGGCGCCGCGTTGATCCTACGCTCGGCGCCGGGCGGAGAGTACGCGGCACGGCGGACCTACCGCTGGGAAGAGAGCGCCTGGGACCGAGTCGTTCTCAATCTGCAGGGCCAGGTCGATGCCGCGGTCGCCGAGTGTATGTTGGCGCCGGGCATCTTCGGTGTCGGCGCTGATGGCCGCCAGCCCACCGACCAGGACCGCCGCATCATCGCGCTACCCCTGGTGCACCAGTCAGTCCGGCTCGGTTTCTTGCTGCTGTTGCTGGAATCGGCCGAGAGCCGCGACGCAGTCTCGCGGCGATTCCTGCCTTTTTTGCAGACGGTACAGGTGATTCTCTCGGAGGAAATGGCCGGCGCGCAACTACTGGACCGCATGCGCGACATCGGTGCGTTCAACGCCAGGGTGCTCGAAACCGTCAGCAGTGGTATCTGGGTGCTCGACGAGAGTGGGCGGACGGTCTACTGCAATCGCGCTGCCCGGCAACTGCTGACCGGCGCGCCGGCGGTGCCCGATCCCGAGGTGGAGTTCGTGTTCGACGTCGGCCGCGGCCGCCAGCGGCAGGCACCGACGTACCAGCCATCGACCGCTGCGCACACGGCCGCTGCCGGCGAAGATCTACCCGAGCTGTTTGCCGACGCACGTCTATTACTGGATGATCTCGACGGTGTACTTCTGAGTCAGCTGCGTGATCGGGGTGGCGAACCGTTCCGGGGTGAGGGGCGGATCGTCGCGGAGCAGGGTGAGACCGTACCGGTGCTGGTGCAGACCTCGACGATGCCGGGCCGTCGTCCCGAAGAGTGCTGGTTGGTGGTCGTCGCTGACGATCTGCGCGAGGCGCAGAAGCTCGATGCGGCGCGCCGGCATGCCGATCGGCTCGAGGGCCTGGTCGAAATGTCGGCCACGCTCGCCCACGAGATCCGCAACCCGTTGATGGGGTTGAGTGCGCAGGCCGAATTGCTTGCGGATCAACTCCCAGACGGCGACGATCGATCGCGCTACATCGAGGTGATCACGGCCGAAGTCCAGCGCATCAACGAGACGATAACTCGCCTGCTGAGTTTCGTCCGTCCCTACCAACCGCGCCTGACAGACACCTCGTTGCTCGAACTCGCGCGGGACAGTCTCGAGCTGGTCCGACCGGTGGCTGACGATCGGTCGGTGCGTTTGTTACCGTTGCGCGGGCCGCAGGCCGCTGCTGATCCTGCGGATTGGGTCCAGTCCGTCGACGGCGCGCAGATCAAACAGGTGCTGCTGAACCTGCTGATCAACGCCATCGACGCCGCCCCGACTGGCGGCGAGGTGGCCTTGGCAATTGATCGTAGCGATCACCTGGAGTTGACGGATGCCGACCACGGGACCACACAGCTACTACCCGGCATCGCGCTTACGGTCGCGGATGACGGCGACGGCATCGCGCCGGCGGACTGGGACCGGATCTTCCGGCCGTTCTTCACCACCAAGAGCTCGGGCACCGGTCTCGGGCTGTCGATATGCCACAAGATCATCACGGCGCACGGCGGAGATATTCAAGCGCTGCGGGAGTCGAACTACACCCTGTTTCGGGTACAATTGCCCGATGAACGTCCACAGGCCGAACCGACAAAATCACTGGAGGCTTCATGAGCAAGAAAATCCTGGTGGTCGACGACGAAGCGACCATCCGTCTCTCACTGGTAGAGGCGTTGAGTGCCGAAGGCTATAGCGTCGAAGCAGCCGAGACCGGTGAGGAGGCGCTCGCCCGTACCCACAGCACTGCCTTCGATCTGCTGGTGACCGATCTGAAGCTACCCGGTGTAACCGGATTGGAACTTCTACAGGCGATCCGCAACCAAGGCCAGCAGGTCCCGGTGATCATGATGACCGCCTATGGCGATGTCGATACGGCCGTGGCTGCCATGCGTCTGGGGGCGTACGATTTCATCGCGAAACCGTTCAAGCTTGCCGCCATCAAGAAACAGGTTCGGATGGCGTTGAAAGTTACGGTGGAGGCGACCCGTGCCGCTGCGCGTGTCGTTCCGTCCGGCGCGGCGATCGTCGCTGCGGACGGTGCGACCACCGATGGTCGGTATATGCAGATGATCCGCGCTTGCCCTGGCCTGGCCAAGATCGCCCGGATCCTCGAGAAAGTCGGCAGTAGCCGAAGCGGCAACGACACCTCGATTCTGATCCAGGGTGAGTCGGGGTCCGGCAAGGAGATCATTGCGCGGGCGGTACACGAGATGAGTGGAACTCGCGGGCAGCCGTTCATGGAAATCAACTGTGCTGCAGTGCCGGAGACCTTGCTCGAAAGCGAACTTTTCGGCCACGAGAAAGGTGCCTTCACTGACGCCAAGACCCGCAAGGAAGGCCTATTCGAACTGGCCGGTCAGGGGACCATTTTCCTCGATGAGATCGGGGAGATGGGAATCTTGCTGCAGGCCCGTTTGCTGCGGGTGATCGAGAACCGTCGGTTACGCCGCGTCGGCGGCAAAGAGGAACTCGACGTGCGGGCACGCATCGTCGCAGCGACCAATCGACGCTTGACCGAAGCGATCGATGCGGGCGAGTTCCGCAACGACCTGTACTACCGGCTGCAGGTGGTCGAGATCGACGTACCGCCGCTTCGCGAGCGGCCACAGGACCTCGAAATCCTGCTCAATCACTTCATACGCGAGTTCGACAGCCAGCTCGGCTTGCAGACCGAACCGGGCAGTGCAGCTCTGATCGAGCTGCTGCAGAGATATCCGTGGCCCGGTAACGTACGGGAGCTGAAGAACGTGCTCAAGCGCATCATGATCCTCGAGGAGCCGAAACGGTTGCAACCGGATCATTTCCCGGCACACGTCCTCGAAGGTCGTAACCCGCGTTCGGCCTCGCGGCAACAAGCAGTCGGTTCAGCCACCGGTATGGTGCCGCTGGCTGAAGTGGAGAAGCTGCACATCCTCTACGTCTTGGAGATGACCGGGAACAACAAGTCCAAGGCGTCGCGCATACTCGGGATCAGCCGGCAAACCTTGCGTGAGAAGCTGCGCCTCTACGAGAGGCAGCAACAGGCCGCTGCCGGTATGCAAGCCGATCAGGCCGAAGTGTGAGAGACTAACCGCCCGTCAGTCGAACGCAGGGCTGCTGCGGCCCTGCGTAGGCTGAAGAAGGTCTCGAAACGAGGTCGAATCCGGCCTGCCGACTGTACGACTGAGCGATGGTTGCGCGCAGCGATAACCTGTAGCGGCAAGCCGTAGTGAACCCCAGCTGGCGCCCGGCCGCCGGAAATCTTTGCCTACCAATCCGGTGAGTGGGCCGTTGCCCACAAACTGGCCACCTCTGTCCAGAAGAGTGACCCCACCGACGGCGTCGTGCCGTTTCATTTCGTAATGGGCGGCGGACGGTGATATACCCCGCCGCGGTCGTATCCGTTGATAACGGCCTGATAAAATGTCCTTTCGGGCAGTGGCGTCGCCCGGTGTGTGCGCCAACCACCGGTTGTGAAACCCACTGTCGTTGTTCAGCGGTAGGGCATGTCGTTTGCGGATAGTTGCGGGAATAGGGACGCGGTATGCCATGAAGGGGCATGATTTGACTACGCCTAAACACTACTGCCGGCCGGGAATCGCTGCGACTGTGTTGGCGGTTGCCGTGCAGACCGTAGCGGCACCAGCGGTGGCGGTTTCACTGGCTGATCTGACTGCGACCGAGATGGGCGGCTACCAACGGTGGCTCTATTCCCTCGACCAGATGGGAAATTGGCCGATCCAACCCGAAATTACCGACACGGCCCTGGCATTGCGCGACGCCATCGCCGCCGCCGATAGCGCCAGAGTCGATGGATTACTGGCGCAACTCTCAGCGCATACCGACGGAATGACGGACGTTACGCGTTACTGGTATGCATTTGCCTTGGCGGACCGTCAGCGATGGGCGGCAAGCCTCGAGCAGTTGCGATTACTGTTGATCGGCGAAGGTCTGCCGCGTAGCCTCGGTGCCTCCGAACGCGCCTGGGTGCTCATCGCCACGGCCGACCACTTTTTCCTGCTCGACGGCAAACGCCAAGCGCGTGACCTCTACTCGCTGCTTTCGGTCAGCGATCGGTCTGGAGTGCGCCTTTGGGGCGAGTATCAGCTCGCGAATCTCGATTTTCTCTATGCAGACTATCGGCGCGCCGCTGCGACCTACGAGCAGCTCTGTGGCGCCCCAGAAGCGGGCCGCTGGCGGGCACAGGCGTGCGCCATGGCCGAGGTAGCCCGCGAGCTGAACCAGATCAAGGTGGAGGGTGAGCCGTATGGCACCGCAGCCTACTACGGCCGGTGATATGCTCGGCCAGGAGAAGCGGTTACTCGACCGGCTCCTCGTGCTCTACACGCAAGAGCAGGGAGTCTATCGCGAGGTGCTGGAGCTGTCGCGGCGTCAGGGGGAGATCGTCGCCAGCGGCGGTACCGTCGAACAGGTGCGCCGGGTGCTCGAGCGCAAGAACACCTGTCTCGAGGCGATTCGGCATCTCGAAGGTACCGAACAGCAAGCCAAGGCGGCCTGGGAAACGGGCCGTGACGGCTGGAGTGCGGCGGCCCGGGCTCGGTTGCACCAGGCGCTGCAAGAGGTCGGTCAACTGATCGAAGAGATTCTACTGTGCGAGGAAGCGAACGATCGACATCTGCTCCAGTTGACGAGGTCCGACTGATGCTAGCGAGGCAGTCGACGGTGCTATCGCCACCCAACCAGCGACCACAGATATCGCCGCCACGGGCCGAGAATCGGCAGAGCCGGCTACTTCATGGATATCTTCATAAAACAAGCAATAGTCTATGCGGGATAAAAGGTTACGCAAGCCTCATTGTCGACGGTATTCCGCTGGACGGCTGCACGGAACGGTGGGCGCGCAAGATCATCGCCGAGGTCGAACAGCTCGAAGCGATCTACCGGTCGGTCCAGGACATGGCTTTTCCCGCACAGAAACAGTCGGCCGGCGCCGATCTCGACGCGACGCTCCGTCGCGCGGTGATCGCCGCCGAACGGCGTCATCCGAACCTCTGTGTGCGCTGCTGCGCCGGCCCGCCCGGCGATCTGCTCCTGCCGGCTCACGACCTCGAACTGGCGCTGGCCGAGATTCTGGCCAACTGCGCCGAGGGCGACGGCGACACCGCGGCGGTGCAGGTGACCGTACGCACGCTCACGCGAGGTGATCGAAGTCTGGCGCTGCTGCTGCGCGACGACGGTCCCGGTCTAAGACCCGGTCTGATCAACGAGGCCGCTGATCCGTTCGTGACGACCAAGGCTGGCCATCTCGGTATCGGGCTTGCCCGGGTCGACACTCTCATGGACATGTACGGGCTCAACTGGACGCTGCGCAGTCTGCCCGGCATGGGTACGGCGATCGAACTCACGGTGGCGATGCCGCGCGACGGTGGTCGCAGCGAAGCGGCCAAGGGGAGTGCGAGGTAACCATGACGAAAAAGCACCGCGTTCTCGTGGTGGATGATGAGCAAGCGATGCGCGACTTCCTGACCGCATCGATGACCGGCAAGTACCAGGTGACCGCCGTGGCGAACGGTGCCGAGGCCATCGACCTGCTGCATCGAAAGCGCTACGACCTCGTGCTGTCGGACGTGCGGATGCCAGGTTGCGACGGACTGGCGCTACTCGCGTTCATCCGTAGCGAGCTAGAGGAACCGCCGTTGGTCATCATGATGACCGCCTTCGGTACGATCAAGGAAGCGGTTGAGGCGACCAAGCAAGGAGCCCTGGACTACCTGACCAAGCCGTTCGGCATGGATCAGCTCGAGCACGTGTTTGATCGAGCTTTTGAGCTACGCAAACTGCGTACGGAGAATCGTACCCTCCGCTCAACACTGCGCACAGAGCGCGAGAACCTCGGGCTGCTCGGTACCAGCCGCGCAATGGACCAGCTACGCGACCAGATCCGCATGATCGCCGACGCCCGCGGCACGGTGTTATTGCAGGGTGAGAGCGGCACCGGCAAGGAGATCGCCGCCCGCGCCATTCACGAAGCCGGTTGCCGTTGCGAACGGCCCTTCATCCGCATCAACTGCGCGGCGATCCCCGAGACGCTGCTCGAATCGGAGTTGTTCGGCTACGAGCGGGGAGCGTTCACCGGAGCGGTCCAGGCGCGCCAGGGCAAATTCGAACTGGCCGACGGCGGCACGCTGCTACTCGACGAGATCAGCGAGATGCCGTTCGCCATGCAGGCCAAGCTGCTGCGTGTCCTTCAAGAACGCGAATTCATGCGGCTCGGCGCAAAGTACGCGATCAAGACCGACGTGCGGATCGTGGCGACGACCAACTGCGTTCTGAAGGAAGAGATCAGGGCCAAGCGGTTTCGCGAAGACCTCTATTACCGGCTCAACGTCATCCCGTTGACGATCGTCCCTTTACGCGAACGCAGGGAAGACATCCCACTACTTGCCGACCATTTTTGCCGCGCCTTCTGTGCCGAAAACGGCAAGGGAGTGCTGGCGATAAGCGAGGCGGCGCTGCGCAGCCTCGTCGCGCTCGATTGGCCTGGCAACGTACGCCAGTTGCAGAACGTCATCGAGCGGGCCGTGATCATGTCGAACGGGCCGGTACTGGATGAGACGATCCTCGGCTTGGCCGACGAGATGGACGGTATCGAGGCGAAGCTCGATCTCGACCGCGGAGTCACCCTGAAAGAGATGGAACGCGAGCTCATCCTGCGCAAGCTGCGCCTGACCGGTGGCAACCGCACCCGGACCGCCAGCGAACTCGGTATCAGTGTCCGCACCCTGCGCAACAAGTTGCACATCTACCACGCGTCCGGCGTGAAGATACCGGGCTGAGACGATGATCCAAACCGGCATATTCAACCAAGCGCACTTGAGCGATCTGAAGACGGCCCTGGCCGTTTACGCGCGACGGCACCAGGTGGTGGCCGACAACATCGCCAACGTGCAGACGTCGGGCTACCGCTCCCAGGAGTATCGCTTCGAGGAGCTACTCGCCGGTGCGAGCCGACGTCTGGCCGGATCGCGTACGCACGCGGCCCATTTACCGCTGGGCAGCCGCGAGCTGGCGGACACCGAGGGCGAAATACGCGCAGTCGCGACCGATTACGACAACGGAGTCAACAACGTCGATATCGATCGGCAGATGACCTCCCTCGCAACCAACGATCTTTCTTACCGATTGGCGACGCGGTTGCTGGGGATGAAGTACAACCTGCTGCGCGGAGCAATCACCGGGCGTTCGTTACGTTAAGTACGGTACTACGGCAACCGTGGGACAGGAGTGAGTCATGAGCAAGGGACTGTTCGATGCGATCCGGATCATCGGGTCCGGTCTGCGCGGCCAACGACTGAAACTCGACGTTGTCGCACGCAACCTGGCCAACTCCGAAACTACCCGCACGGCGGAGGGAACTCCGTATCGCCGCCAGCGCGCGCTGTTCCAGGAGACGCTCGACCGTAGTCGTGGCCGTCTGCAGCGGTTGCGCGTCACGCACAGCGGAGCCGATGGTGGTCTGACGCGCACCCACGAGGCGCACCTGAGTGCGTCGAGCCGGCGGATCGGTCGGGCCGCACATGGCGTCATGACCGAAGTCGGCACGGCTCTCGATGCTTCCGAGTTCCGGGTCGTCTATGACCCGGGCCACCCCGATGCCGACGCCGAGGGCTACGTTCTGATGCCCAACGTGAACGCCATCGAGGAGATGGTCGATATGATCACCGCCAGCCGTGCCTACGAAGCCAACATCAGCGCGGTTCAGGCGGCGAAGGATATGTTCTTGCAGGCGCTGAAGATCTAGGCGCGATTGGTCGTTGCCACAACGCCCGGCGCGGCGGGCGATCGCGTGCGGATAAACGGACGGGAGCAGGTCCATGGCTATCACGACGGTGCGGTCACTCGGTTCGATCGATCCGGTTCGCACGTACGGACTCGATCAAACCCAGAGCCAACGCCCATCATTTGCCAAGCAGCTAGCTGACGCGGTGACGGAGGTCAACCGACTCCAGACCGAACGGGATGACCTGGTGACCGATTTCGTGAGCGGACGCGTGGGTGAGGTGCACGATGTGATGACCGCGGCCGAGGAGGCACAGCTCGCGTTTGAGCTGTTGCTCGAGGTACGCAACAAATTGCTCGAGTCGTACCAGGAAATCATGCGCATGCAGGTCTGACCGCCCGTCCGGCGTTACGGCCTGATCAGCAATGAGAGAGACCATGCCACAAGTCGTCAGAAACATCGGACACCGGCTCAGCGAACTGACTTTCAATCAGAGGGTGCTGCTCGGTGCCGTAGCGGTCGCGGGCGTCATCAGCCTGTTCGTCTTCTCGGTTTGGCTGCAGAACGACGAGAAGGCGGTGCTGTTCACCAACCTGTCGCCCGAAGACGCGTCGACCGCCATCCAAGAGCTGGCCAAACAGGATGTCGTGGCCGATCTGATCAACGGCGGCACGACGATTCTCGTCCCGGCCAAGCAAGTTCACCGCTTGCGTGTCGACCTCGCCGGAAGGGGCATACCATCGAGCGGTACCGTCGGTTTCGAGATCTTCGACGGCAAACAGTACGGACTGACCGAATTTTTGCAGAACGTCAATTTCAAACGCGCTCTCGAGGGCGAATTGACCAAATCGATCGAGACCCTCCAAGGGATCCGTGCCGCGCGGGTCCACCTCGTGTTGCCCAAGCCTTCGATCTTCAAGAAACTAGCGGTCGAACCGACAGCTTCAGTGGTGCTGCGCCTCGGTCGGAGCGCCCGGCTCGCAGGTGAGCAGATTGTCGGGATCCAGAGCCTGGTGGCCGCGAGTGTCGAGGGCCTGACTGTGGCCAACGTGACTGTGGTCGATCAACACAGCAAAGTACTCTCGACGAGCGTTCAGGATGACGATATCGGCCGCACCGAAGGCCAGCTCACGCTCAAGAAAGAGGTCGAGAGCTACCTGTCGGAAAAGGCGCAGAGCATGCTGGCCGGCGTACTCGGACCCGGACGGTCTCTCGTCCGGGTCGACGCGACTCTGAATTTCGAGCAGATCGATAGCGAGCGCGAGATTTTCGATCCCGACGCGACCGTGGTCCGCAGCGAGGAGCGCGACGAGAGCAGTGATCCGGAAACCGGCGGCAGCGAGGAATCGATCCTCACCAACTACGAGATCAACCGCACCGTCGAACGGATCGTGGGGCAGATCGGCGGCGTCGAGCAACTCTCGGTTGCGGTGTTCGTCGACGGAACCTACGCCGAGGGCGACGACGGTATCGCGGTCTACGCCCCGTTGCCCGCAGAACAGCTCGACCAGCTTCAACGGATCGTCCAGACGGCCATCGGCATCAACGCGAGACGCGGCGATAAGATCGAGGTCGTCAACATGCAGTTCACGAACCAGATGGCCGACACCGCTCTGCCGCAGCCGTTCGGAACGACCTGGCTCGAGCTGGTGACGCAGAACGGAGGACGCCTACTCCTGGTCATCGTACTCATCGCGCTGGCCCTGAGTCTGCGCCGCAGCATCGTCCAACTGATCGGGACGGCCGGACCTGCGGCTCGCGGCCGTCGAGCATTCGGTCGCGGTACGCCGAACGCCGCGGCAGATCGGTTCGACGGTCTACCCGATCTATCGAACAAGATGATCGAGGACGTCCAGGAGTACGCGACGGAGAACCCCGAGCGCATCGCCGAGTTCGTCCAGTCGTGGATCTACGAGGAAGAGCAGAAACGAGAAGACGCACGGCCGGTGAGAGGGGCGACGTCAAGTGGCTGATACGATGCGCAAGGCGGCCGTTTTTCTGATGGCCCTCGGTACGGACACCGGTGGCCGGGTACTGAGTAATCTGCCCGAGAGCCTGGTCGAGAAGGTCACCCACGCCATCGCCACGGCCGGCCACGTCACGTTCGACGACAAGAAACGGGTCATGGCCGAGTTCATCCAGAAGAGCAGTACCATGGCCGGAATCGCGTTCGGTGGCGAGGAGACCGCGAAGCAAATCCTCGAATCGGGCTTCGGCAGCCATCGCGCCAGTTCACTCCTGAGTCGAGTGACCAACTACAGTGAGATCGAGAGCTTCGAGTCGCTCAGAATGATCGATCCGTTGACCCTTGCCAATTATCTGCAGCACGAACATCCCCAGACCATCGCGGTGGTACTGGCGCACATGGATCCGCGTAGCAGTGGCCCGATCCTCCAGTTGTTACCGTCGGAAATCCAGGGGGACGTCGCCTATCGGATCGCCGTGCTGGACAGCCCCAATCCCGACACGTTGCGCATCGTGGAGGAAGTGCTGGCAACCACGTTGCAGGGGCATATCGCCGCGTCCCAGGAGAAGTACGGTGGGTTGAAGCAGGTCGCCGAGATCCTCAACGAAATCGACCGTGAGACCTGGCAGGAGATCCTCGACGAGATCCGCGAGATCGACGATGAAACCGCCAGTGAGGTCAACGATCTGATGTTCGTCTTCGAAGATCTGGTCATGCTCAACGATAAATACATCCAGGAGGTCCTCAAGGAGATTGACGGTCGGGAGCTCACGCTTGCACTCAAGGGGGCGACCCAGGAAATCCAACGCAAGATCTTCGGCAACATGTCCAGGCGAGCTGCCCTTGGTATTCAGGAAGACATGGACTATATGGGCCCGATCCGCTTGAGCGAGGTCGAGCACGCCCAGCGGCGGATCGTCGAAGTCATACGCAGCCTCGAAGAGGTCGGCACCATCGTCATCGGCAAGGGCGGCAAAGATGCAGAGATGGTCACCTGAGCCGCTGACGGCCAACGCGGCGAAGCCGAGTTTCACCGCCGAGTGGCCAAGTAACACGATCGTGGATCCGGCTGGTCCCGGTCCGCAGGTCGCCCGGTCGACACAACAGCTTTTTCAATCCGATTTCAATCTCGATGGCGAGTTCGCGTGCGGAGAGCCGCCGAACGCCAACGACCGCGCATCGCTACGCACGGTGATCGCCGAGGAACTGGAGCGAGATTTCGTAGAACGTCAGCGGTCGGCGGAACTCGCGTACCAGAACCGGCACGAGCAGTCTGAACGCGAGCGCGACCAAGCCGACCTACGCTGGCGTGAGGAATTCGCAACGCAACTGGAATCCGTACGCGATACAACGTTCTACGCTGCGGCCCGCGAAGCCGTACGGCTGGCGGTGCACATGGCGGAAAAGATCGTGCGTACGACCGTGGAGCGTGACGACGCCGTCTTGGTCCGAGCTATCGAGACGGTACTGCACAAGGTCGACGCGGGTGTAGCGATAGTCGTCACCGTCAATCCCGCCGACGCTGCACGTCTTGCCGGCGACCAGGCGTTGCTGGCGCGGTTGCGCATCGCTGCGGTCAAGGAGGATCGGCGTGTCAAACCGGGTGGCTGCTTGATCGCAGCCGACCGGCAAGAGTGGGACGCGACCATCGACAAGCAACTCGAGACCCTTGCCGAGATCGTGAGTGGTGCGCTTGCCACTTCACCTACGTCTACCGAACCGGAGCAGGATGATTCCGTTGGCCTGGCATGATTGCCGTGCGCAGATTCGCGGCGCCGAAACAATTCGTCCCGTCGGTCGGGTGGCTAATCTGGTCGGCATGGTGGTCGAGATCGCAGGACTCGCGGCGCCGGTAGGTGCGCTCTGCCGGATCGAGGTGGGACGCAACCGGGCGCCGATCCTGTGCGAAGCCATCGGCTTTAGAGACGACACGTTGCTGGTGATGCCGCTCGGCAAGGCCGAAGGCATCGCCGCCGGGCAGCCGGCGACGCTCATCTCCACCCGTTTGAGCGTGCCGGTGGGCGACGAGTTGCTCGGCAGGATCGTCGACGGCCTCGGCCGTCCTCTCGATGGGGGGCCGCCGTTGACGGGGGCGCCTCACGCGCCTCTGGACGGCGGACGGGTTCCGGCGGCTCTCACGCGGCGCCGGACCGGCAAGATACTGCCGACCGGGCTGCGAGCCATCGACGCCGTGCTGACTGTCGCCCGCGGCCAGCGTATGGGTATCTTCGCCGGCAGTGGGGTCGGCAAATCGATTCTGTTGGGCATGCTCGCCCGTCAAGCCGAAGTCGACGTCAGTGTCCTGGCTTTGATCGGCGAACGTGGCCGTGAAGTACGGGAATTCGTCGAGCGCGATCTGGGGCCGGAGGGATTGGCCCGCAGCGTCGTCGTCGTGGTCACCTCGGACGAGAGCGCCGTGATGCGGGCGAAGGGTGCCGAGACGGCGATGACCATCGCCGAAAGATTCCGCGAAGCGGATCGCCATGTACTGTTCTTGATGGATTCGGCGACCCGTTATGCCATGGCGTTACGCGAGATCGGTCTCGCGGCCGGCGAGCCTCCGACGACCAAGGGCTACCCACCATCGGTGTTCGCGGCCTTACCACGGCTGTGTGAGCGCGCCGGTTCGTCGGCTATCAATGCCATGACCGCTTTCTTCACCGTGTTGATCGAGGGCGACGATATCCACGATCCGGTGGGCGAGGCGATGCGCGCAATCCTCGACGGGCACCTGTTCCTGAGCAGGGATCTGGCGCGGCGCGGGCACTACCCGGCCGTCGATGTGCTCGGCAGTATCAGCCGTCTCCGCAATGAGATCATACCGGCGCAGACGTTGGTCGCGGCGAAGCAGGTACTCCAGTGGCTCGAAGTCATCGAACAGAATCGCGACCTGGTCAGCATCGGGGCCTACGCTGCCGGTTCGGACCCGCTACTCGACACGGCGTTGGCCAAGCAGGATGCGATCCGACAATTCCTGACCCAGGGTGTGGACGAAGGCAGCGATCTGCACGACACCCTGGACGGGTTGAACCGCCTAACAGGCGGTACCGTAACGTGAAATTCCGTTTCCGACTGGCCTCGGTTCTGCGCTACCGCGAACGACAACGCGATGCTTGTGCGGCTGCCGTCAAGGAAGCGCTCACCGCGTTGCAGCACGCACGCGAGCGAGAGCGGGAGCAGGCGATCGAAGTCCGGCGGCTGTATGCGGCCGTCCACCGTGGTGATGACGGTCCGACCGGCGGAGTCGGTCTGTGGCTGTTGCAAACCAGCTACGTCGCGCACGCGCGTACCAAGCGCCGCCGCCGCCAACAGGTGGCAGTGGCGGCCGAGGCAACTTGGGCGGCGGAGCGGCAACGGTTGGTCGCAGCCGACCGAGCTTGCGAAATGCTGAGCCAGCTCGAAGCGCGTCAACGTGCGCGCTGGCGTGCCACGGAGAAGCGGCGTCAAACACGGATTCTGGACGAAATCGCCAGCGTCCGCGCCGCCCGGCAGCGGGCCGCCGAGTATGCGGCGACACGACTTGCCTAGGTGGCGGTAATCGTTGCCCTATTGACCGGGAACGAGTTGTGCTACAAAATTAAGATAACTTTGTAACTATGTGTAGAGACTTATGTTATGAAATTTCTAAACCAGCGTGCTACCGCGGCTTGGGTGGCATTGCGGTTGCGACATTCGGTTCCTCTGGTCGGAGCCGATCACAGCACTCGAGCGAGGAGTGAGCCATGAAGAGCGTCGTAATCATCTCCGTGATCACATTTGGGCTGATCTTCGGGGGGCTGGCGCTCACGAGTAGCCACATCGCCAAGCTGCTGAGCGTATCCACCGCTCGTGACGTGGCTACGCCGCGATCCGTCGGTGTCGGCCCGGGCGAAAGCGAACCGCAGAGCGATCCCGAGCAGGTGGCGCGGACCGCGGATGAACTGATGGCGCTTCGCCAGACGCTGGTCGTCCAGGAGAGGACACTGGCTGACGCGCAGCGGAGCCTCACCGAGACGGTCGCCAAGCTTGATACCGCACAGCAGCGGTACGTTACGGCGAACGAACGATCGGCGCGCAAACTGGCCAAGATGTACGAAGCTATGAAGCCGGTCAAAGCAGCGCCGATCCTCGCCTCTCTCGATATGGACATTGTTCTGGAAATCATCACTCGCATGAAGGAGCGCCAGGCGGCTCGTATCCTCGCGCAAATGGACGCCAGCCTCGCTGCGCATATCTCCGCCCGTATGAGCAGCAGGGGAGACGGTTGATGACGGCGCTGCCCAGCCAATTACCGCCGCCTGCGGCGCCGCGATCCAGCAACGGCGCCGGGTCAGCGACCGCAGCGAACGGCGAACACTCCGGCCCGGAAGCGGGCCAAACGACCGTGGACCAATTCGGCTCGTTACTCGATCGGTCTCGCCCGGCAGACCGGGACGACGGCCGTCGGTGCGATCGACGCGACCAGACCGACAATGCCGCCGGCCATGCCGGCGTCGAAGCGAAGGTTTCGAACGACGCAATTGCGCTGGATCGTCGCGATCCAGCCAGTGGAGCGGGCCGTGTCGGGGGGACAGGAACTGCAGCTTCCGGTAACCCCCGCGGACGGCACCCATCAGGTGCGAGACCGCTTGCCGAGACGGCAGCGCCCAGGGATGCTCGCCCGGCCGCCAACGGCACTTCTAACGGAACTGAGGTGAGCTCGCGACCAGGACCAGTGACGTCCGGTGTGGACGGCGCCGGCGTTTCCGCAGCGGCCGCCAGTTCAACCTCAACTCCGACCGACGCGCACAATTCC
>JAUVBS010000209.1 GCA_030591105.1 bacterium
GAGGAAGCGGCGCCAGAGGAAGCAACGTGTAACGTAAGACGAGGCGGCATACCGATCTCCTCAGGCCGACAGAATAGAGGGCAGCGCCGTCAGGCGACGGTGTCCGAGGTATTATTGGCGCGATTGGCGACGGTGAAAACGAAAAATTGAGAATCGGCGTGGCCAGGCTACCTCTTGACGGCCGGTCACAGTCTCAGCAATGATCGGAATCCCCTCGACCCAATCACCCCGACCGGGAGCGGACCCATGACCGCTGATCGCGACTCCAGCCAGGAGAACGGCGGTGGATCCGGCTTGCCGAGTGGCGCCGGCGAAACGCACGGCGTCGGCCGGACGAACCGTGACGATGAACCGAACCAGACCGGCATGTCCCGCCGCGGTTTCCTCAAGACGGTCGGCCTCGGCACCGCTGCTGTGGCGACGGTGGCCGGCACCTCCGCGCCTGCCGCCGAGCCCGCGGTGGCGATAACGCCGGAGGAGATGGCCAAGATCACACTGGTGGTCAACGATCGACAACGCCGCCTGCTCGTCGAGCCGCGTTGGTCGCTACTATTCGTCTTGCGCGAAAAGCTCGGTCTGAATGCCGCGAAGGAAGGCTGCGAACGTGGCGAATGTGGCGCCTGCACCGTGCTGATCGATGAGCAGCCACGTTATGCCTGTCTGACCCTCGCCGTCGAGGCCGAAGGGCACCGGATCACGACCCTCGAAGGGTTGATGCAGGGCGAAGAGCTGGGCGATGTTCAGCACGCCTTCGCCGAACACGACGGCTTGCAGTGCGGCTTCTGTACACCGGGGCAGATCGTCGCCGCCGAGGGGCTATTACGGGCCAACGCGGCTGTTACCCTCGACGAGATCAGGACCGGCCTGAGCGGCAACCTCTGCCGCTGCGGCGCCTATCCCAACATCTTCCGTGCGGTGGAACACGCGGCACAGCGTCGGCAGACAGGGGGTAAGTCGTGAGCGACGAACAAGGTCTGTACTACCAACAGGGAGTCCCGTTACCCGAAACACCCGCTCCCGGCGATCCGCCCCAGCCGTGGGGCAAGACCAACGTCGTCGGCCAAAAGCAGCGGCGGGTCGATGCTTACGAACGAGTCAGCGGTACGGCCGTCTACCCTTCGGATATCGTGTTGCCGCGGATGCTGTACGGCGCGGTCTTGCGCTGCCCTTACCCGCACGCGCGCATCGCGAAGATCGATACCAGCGCCGCGGAAAAACTACCAGGCGTACACGCGGTGATCACCGGTCAGACAGCCGCCGCCGACCTGGACTGGCGGTACCGCGACGGTCGTCAGACGAAAATATTCGATCCGCACTGCCGGTTCGAAGGTGAAGCGGTCGCCGCCGTGGCGGCCGAGTCGCCCTATCAAGCCCGCAGCGCGATACAGGCCATCGCCGTCACCTACGAGCAATTGCCTTTCGTGTCCGACGAGCGGGACGCCGTCGTCGACGGCGCGCCGGCGGTCCACGACCCCGGCAACCTCGCCGGCGAACCGGAGAAGTACGAGCGCGGCGACGTCGCCGATGGCTTTGCCGCCGCGGACGTCGTACTCGAAAACAGCTACCGTACCGAGGCCGAACTGCACACGCCGCTCGAAAGGCACGGCTGCGTCGCCAGCTGGGACGGGCGCGATTTGACGATCTGGGAGTCGACCCAGGGCGCACACGTGGTGCAACTTCAGGTCGCTGGTTACCTCGGTCTACCGACTTCGCGTGTACGGGTGATCGGCAATTACGTCGGCGGTGGATTTGGGAGCAAGCTGGGGCCCGGCAAGTACACGTTGATCGCGGCGCTGCTCGCCGCTCATACGGCCCGCCCGGTCAAGCTGTTCCTGAGCCGCGAGGAAACGTTGCTCTGCTGCGGGAACCGCCCAGCGAACAACATGACCATCAAGGCGGGCGTCAAGCGGGACGGCACACTGACCGCGCTCGAGCTGACCGGCAGCGGCAGTGGCGGCGCGTACTCCGGCCGCGGGGTCGGTCTGCTCGACTGGCTGGTCAAAGACCTCTACAACTGCCCCAACGTCCGGACCGAACTGGTGAACATCTATCTGCACGCGGGCCCGGCGCGGCCGATGCGCGGTCCCGGACACCCGCAAGGTGCCTGGGCGCTAGAGCAGATGATCGACGAGCTGGCCGAGGCGATCGGGATCGACCCGGTCCAGCTACGCTTGAAAAACATCCCGACGGTCAGCCAGGCGCGCGACGGCAACCCGCCGTACACGGTCACCGGTCTGAAGGAGTGCCTCACCGACGGAGCCAACGAGTTCGGCTGGACCGAAGCGCGCACCCGCAGCGCCGCCGCACGCACCGACACCGGCCATCTCAAGCGCGGCGCCGGAATGGCCGCCGGTACCTGGGTCGCCGGCGCCGGCGGACCGCCGTCGACCATCGTGGTCAAGCTGATGCGCGACGGTAGCGTGAGTTTGAACATGGGCGCGGCCGACCTCGGCACCGGGACCAAGACCGTCATGGCCATGGTGGTCGCCGAGGAGCTGGGCGTCGATCCCGACCAGATCCAGATCGAGAACGCCGACACCGGCACGACCCACTTCACTTACCCGAGCGGCGGCAGCAAGACGGTCCCCTCCGATGCACCGGCGGTGCGTGACGCCGCCATCAAGGTCAAGCAACAACTCCTGGCCATGGCAGCGGAGGATCTCGCCGTCGACGAAGCCGACCTGCGCTACCTGGGTCAGGAAATCGTCTCGCAGCGCGACGCCGATAAACGTGTTGCAATCACCGACATAGGCGGTCTGAGACGCCGATTCAGTGTGGTCGGTGTCGGCTACCGTGGCCCGAATATCGAAGGCAAAGCGATCTGTCCGTTCGCCGCTCAGTTCTGCGAGGTGGAGGTCAATACCCGGACCGGCGAAGTGAAGGTGTTGCGCTTCGTCGGCGCCCACGACTCGGGCCGTGTGATGTGCCGGACGACCTACGACAACCAGGTCTACGGCGGTATCACCATGGGCATCGGTCTCGGTATGACGGAGGCCCGCATCCTCGACCGGGGCCAGACCGGCAAACTCTGCAACCGTAGCTGGGGTGACTACAAGATACCGACGGCGCTGGACGTGCCGGCGGATATCACCTCGCTACCCATTGAGATCGACGATCCGCAGTGCAACACGACCGGTGCAAAAGGTCTCGGCGAACCGGTCACGATTCCCACCGCCGCGGCCATCGCCAACGCGGTCTACGACGCCTGCGGCGTGCGCGTCACCGGCACGCCGATCACTCCGGTGCAGCTGAGCCGACTGCTGGCCGAAGCTGCGGCGAGCGGCGACCGTTCGCCCGAGCAACGGCAGGAGGGCTGAGCCATGACCGCCAACTTCTCTTACTTGAAGGCCGAATCGTTGGACGAAGCGGTCCGGCACCTAGGTGAAAACGGCGCCCGTCTGCACGCCGGCGGTACCGACCTGCTCGGTTGCCTGCGCGACGACGTCTTCCGGTCCGCCAAGGTGGTCAGTATCAGCGGTCTGGACCGCTTGCGCGGCATCCGCGAGATCGGCCGCAGCCAGCGTGGCGGCGGTCTGGGGATCGGCGCGCTGGTGACCATCGCCGAAGTGGCCGAAGATCGACGGATCCGCGAGGGCTATACCGCCCTGGCCCAGGCCGCCAGTGTGGTGGCCAGTCCGCAACTGCGCAACCAGGGCACACTCGGTGGCAACCTCTGCCAGAAACCACGCTGCTGGTACTACCGTGGCGATTTCGCCTGCCTGCGCAAGGGAGGCGACGACTGTTTCGCCGTGGCGGGACAGAACCAGTACCACTGCATCTTCGGTGGGGACGCCTGTGTCTACGTCCATCCGTCGGACTGCGCGCCGGCGTTGGTCGCCCTTGGTGCGACGGTCGGTATCAAATCGCGCCGTGATGATCGCTCGTTACCGCTGTCGGAGTTCTATATACTGCCGGAGGACGACCCCACCCGCGAAACCACCCTCAGACCAGACGAAATCGTGACCGAGATCATGCTCCCGAAACCGTCGGCCAACACACGCAGCAGTTATCGCAAGGTACGCGTCCGCGGCGCCTGGGATTTCGCGCTGGTGGGAGTCGCTTTGAATCTGACGTTCGCTGGCAGCGGTAGTGACAGCGGCGGCGGCGGCAAGATCGAGCGGGCGCGGGTCGTACTCAGCGGTGTCGCGCCGGTGCCTTGGCAAGCACGAGAGGCCGAGCAGATACTCGAAGGCAAGCGTTTAGACACCGCAACCGCCAGTGCCGCGGCCCGGGCGGCGACCGCCGGCGCCGACGTCTTGGCCCACAACGGCTACAAAGTACCGCTGCTGCAAGGACTGGTCGAAGAGGAGTTGCTGAAGTTGGCCGGGTAGGCTGGTTCGAGATCACCTACGCCGACCGATCCCCACGCGGCACGCCGGGCGCAATGCCACACGCGGCACGCGGTACGCGGCACGCCGGGCGCAACACCACACACAACACCGCGCGCGACATGCTGTGCGCGACGCCCGCCTCTCACACCGCAATCTCGATCACCGCCGCCCCATCGAAGCGTCCGTGGCGCAGATCCTCCAGCGCGTCGCCGGCTCGCTCGAGCGGATACGTGTGGACCTGCGAGTGCACCGGCACCTGGGGCGCCAGAGCGATAAACTCCTCGCCGTCACTGCGGGTAAGGTTGGCCACCTATACCAAGCGGCGCTCCCCCCACTGGATCGCGTAGGGAAACGACGGGATGTCGCTCATGTGGATCCCGGCGCAGACAACC
>JAUVBS010000029.1 GCA_030591105.1 bacterium
CTATTGCAGCGCGCCGCCGCGCCCGATCCCGGTGCCACCGCCTGAGCCGTAGTGCGGAGTGAGCCGCCACAGGCGGTGGCGGCTCACGACCCCATTGTCCAGGGGTTGGACTATTCGCCCGACGGCGCTCCCCACGGCGATACCGGACGAACACGTTTTCGAAGACAACACCTCACTCGGCCTGCCGGGGCGCTTTGATCTTCAGGCCCTTACCGGAAAACTTGATCACGGGCTCGAGTTCACCCTGCTGCTCCATCATGTTCGTGGAGTCGATTTTCCAGATCGAAGTGCGTCCGTCGACCTGCGGAGCATTACTCTCGATCACATCGCCCGGTACGGTGATCTTCATCAAGATGTCGAGTTCGTTCATGTGGGCCATCATCTTCTGCATGACCGCCATGGACTTCTGCATATCCTCCTGACTCATGTCCTCCGGGCTCACCGTTGCGTCGGCTTCTGCTTCTACCTCGAACTCTTCGTCGGGCTCGTCGGGCAGATCGAGTTTCGCCGAAGTGAGCACGAAATTTCCGTCGCCGGTACTGAAGAGGCTGAGGCCCTCTTCGCCGCCGCCCATCACCCCAGCTAGTACATGAGAGAGATCTGCGAGCCGCTTGAATGCCAGCTCCATCTCGAAGCCGTCGCGGCCGGCGTCGGTCAACTTCTCGAATCTCTTCACCTTGACACCGTACATGGCGGCGGCTTTCTCGACCTCGTCCCTGGTGATTGCCGTTGGCGACGGAGGCGCGTCTTCCATCTGGCTGTTGGGCATGTCCGACAGTTCCTCCATGGCCTCAGATACTTCTTGGGCCATGCTGAAATGGAGGGTGGCGGTACCGGAACCGTCCTTCTCGATGGTGGTGTCGGTGTGGATCTTCATACAGCCACCGACCATTAGCAGACTGACGGCGAACAAAACTACGAGGGCGCGGGTCATGGCAATCTCCCTCCCGGGGAAATGAACGGATTCGACGAAAAACGACCGGGCCACCTTGAAGCAATCCATATTTCATGTTACTTGATGGACATGACGGGGTAAACCGTCTATCACGTCTCGAGATCTGTGAACCTGTCCGCGAGGGGAGTTCAGCGAAGATGCCCGCCCAACCAGCCAAACCGGCCTGCTTCAAGGCCTACGATATCCGGGGCAAGTTTCCGCAGGATATCGATCTGGACCTCGCCTACCGCATCGGTCGGGTGACCGTAAGTCATACCGGTGGCCGACGTTTCGTCGTTGGGCACGACTGCCGACTGAGTAGCGAATCGCTTTCCGCCGCGCTGATCCACGGTTTGACCGACAGCGGTGCCGACGTCCTGGATATCGGCCTCTGCGGTACCGAAATGGTGTACTACGCCACCTTCGACCGGGAGTTCGATGGCGGCGTCATGATCACCGCCAGCCACAATCCCCGGGATTTCAACGGCATGAAGCTGGTACGCGAAGGGGCGCGACCCATCAGCGGCGATAGCGGTTTGAACGAGATCGGTGCCCGCGTGCTCGACCTGGACCTCGCGATTACCGGCCGGGCTGGTGCCAAGAGTCACGAAGACCTGACCGATCCGTTCGTCGAGTTCTTGCTCGCGCAGATCGCTACCGATCGGCTCGCACCGCTGAAGATCGTTGCTAACCCGGGTAACGGTTGCGCCGGACCGCTGCTGACGAAAATTGCGGCGAAGCTGCCGTGTGAGTTCGTGCTGATCAACGCCGAACCCGACGGCAATTTCCCCAACGGGGTTCCCAACCCTCTGCTGCCGGAGAATCGAAGCGCGACCGCCGCCGCCGTGCGCGAACACCGGGCCGATTTCGGTCTGGCCTGGGACGGCGACTACGACCGCTGCTTCTTCTTCGACGAGCACGGCCAGTTTGTCGAGGGGTACTACCTGGTGGGTCTGCTCGCCGAAATTACCCTGCGCGACCGGCCGGGCGCGGCCATCGTACACGATCCGCGGCTGACCTGGAACACGATCGACGTCGTCGAGCGAGCGGGTGGGCGGGCCGTCATGAACAAGACCGGCCACTCTTTCATGAAGGAGCGCATGCGCGTCGAAGACGCGGCCTACGGCGGGGAGATGTCCGCCCATCATTACTTCCGGCGGTTCGCCTATTGCGACAGCGGTATGTTGCCGTGGTTGCTGGTACTCCAGGAGATTTCCACTTCGGGCAAGTCGCTCTCGCAACTCGTTGCCGCGATGCAACGCGCGTATCCGGTCAGCGGCGAGATCAACCGACGCTTACCTAATCCCGCGGCCGCGCTGGACCGTGTCGAGGCTGCTTATGCTCCCGAGGCGGTCGCCGTCGACCGCACCGACGGTCTCTCGTTGGCCATGCCCCGCTGGCGTTTCAACGTACGCCAGAGCAACACCGAACCGGTCGTTCGGCTGAATGTCGAGTCGCGGGGCGATGCCGGACTCGTGCAGGAGAAGACCACTGAGATCCTGGCCCTGCTGGAGTCTTGAACCGAGGTCACCGCACCGTGCAGCAGCTCCTGTTTCTCTGTACCGGTAACGCTTGCCGTTCGCAGATGGCCGAGGGTTTCGCCCGCAAGTACGCTCCGGACGGCGTGACGGTCTACTCCGCGGGGATCGAGAGACACGGTCTGAACCCGCGGGCGGTGGTCGCGATGCAGGAAGTCGGCATCGACATTTCGCGTCAGCGGTCGAAAACCGTCGCGGAGATACCCGCCGGAGTCATCGACACCGTGATCACTCTCTGCGGTCACGCAGCGGAGACCTGCCCGGTACTCTTGAAAGATATCTCCGGTGCCCATTGGGATTTGAACGACCCCGCCCGCGCGACCGGCAACCAACAGCAGATCGCGGCCGTGTTTCGTACGGTGCGCGACGAGATCGAGCGGCGGGTCAAGGAGTTGTTCGGTGCGGCCTGATACGGCGCGTGAGGTGGTGACTGCTCGGCGGATGGCCGGTCAAGCGACCGTGCCGTCTGGCGGTTGCGGGGGCAGGTAGATCGTGAAACGGGTCCACTGACCCGGTATACTGGCCATGCGCACCGTGGCACCGATCCGCTTGGCGATGTCCTGCACTATGGCCAACCCGAGGCCGGTCCCTTTACCCGCAGGCTTGCTCGTGTGGAACAGGTCGAAGATCCTGCCGTGGTCTTCCTTCGGGATGCCCACTCCGTTGTCTTCGATCGAGATGGTGACCCCGGCACCGGTCGGTGCCAGACCGATGGTCAATACGCCGTCGCGAGAATCGTTTTCCTCGATGGCGTCCAGCCCGTTTTTCATCAAGTTGACCAGTACCTGTTGGATCAACTGGGGGTCGGCAAGCGGTTGCGGCAACTCGTCCGCGTAGTTGCAGTGGACGGTCACGCCCGCTTTGTTGATCTCCGGCGCCAGCAGGTTGAGCGTCTCGTCGGTCAGTGTGGCGAGGTCGACTCGCTCCGGCCCTGCCTGCGACTTGCGTACGAATCCGAGCAGACTGTGCGTGATGCTTACGGCGCGTTTGACCTGCAAGCGCAACCGCGTTATGGCCGCGGTCATCGTGTCGTAAACGTCGGGTTTGAGGTTACCGCGCTGCTCGGTCAGGTGGTCATCGAGCACACCAGAGATGGTATCGATCACCGCCAACGGATTGTTGATCTCGTGAGCGACGCCGGCGGCCATCTTGCCGATGGCCGCGAGTTGCTCGCTACGGAAAACCTCCTGCTGTAAACGCAGGCGTGTGGTGATGTCGCGGCAAATGCCGATCACCTCGGACTGCTTGTCACCGCTACTGCCGGTCAAGCTCATACCGACGTTTGCGATGATGTGCTGGCCATTGGAGTGTAAGAATTCCACCTCGTATTGCGTTGCGTGGCCGTCGGCAACGGTGGCCTGCCACAGTTCGTCGAAAACTTCCGGCTGCGCGGCGAGACTCCGCGCCGGTTTGCCGATCAACTCGTTGCATGCGAAACCGAGGGCCCGCTCGGCACCGGTGTTGACCGTCACCAGGTTACCCGACGCGTCAGCCAGGAAAATGATGTCGCGGCAGTTGGTCAGCACCTCGTGCAAGGTGCGTTTCGTCACGTTGAGCTGGGCGTCCTTGCGCTCGAGCTCGCGTGCGCTCTGCTCCTGCAACTGTCGGTTCTCTTCGACGCGGGCAAACAGATCCCAGAAGAAGCTTGCCGCGTAGTGATCGACGATATGGATGTGCGGCGGCAGGTTGCGAAAGATCTCGTCGCGGACCTCGTTAATGCCCGTCAGCTCGATCACCACTTCGATGTCGCTGCGGACGAAGAACTCGTGGTAGTCGTCGACGATGAGGGGAACGCCGAGTTCGCGGGCATACTGCAGGCCCGGCGAATCTGGATCGGGATCTGCTACGCCGAGCACCTCGATGCCGAGACGGAGGGGATCCGCCTGGACCATCGTGAGCAGCTCGTGACAGCCGCGTCCGCCGCCGATGATGGCGACCCGGGTCCTAGTCTTGTTCATACTCCCGCCGCAACCTCTCGCTCTCGGTCATGATCTCCCGCGCTGAGGCGTTGCGCGCGATCAGCTCGTTGAATTTATCCTGGAAGGTGCGCCGGAGCGCGTCGTTGCGGGCAGCGTGCGCTTCGCCGATCATCTGCAACAGAGCGTCGAAGTCATAGGGTTTGATCAGATAGCGGAACGCATGGAGCTTGCCGGCTTCCCAGGCTGACTCGTG
Organism: bacterium; assembly: GCA_030591105.1. GTDB lineage: Bacteria > Krumholzibacteriota > Krumholzibacteriia > LZORAL124-64-63 > LZORAL124-64-63 > JAUVBS01. The sequence continues at coordinate 4,645 of JAUVBS010000029.1, forward strand.
CGAGCCGTGTCCGGTCAACATGATGGCCTCGAGAAACGGTTGGAGTGCACTGAGCTGTTGCATCACCTCGATCCCATTCATCTTCGGCATCTGTAGATCGACGATGGCGACATCGAAAACTTCTGCGCGGGCCGCCTTGATGGCGTCGGGACCGTTGGTAACGCCGTGGACGACCATGCCCCGTTTCTGGAGGCGCTGTCCGAGATACGTCACGAGGTCTTCCTCGTCGTCGACCAGGAGCAGGCGGGTCGGTTTGGTGGTTGATTTGTCCATGGTCCTCTGTTGCCGCCTCGGCGCGGCCCGGTCCGGAAGGTGAGCGGTCGGTTACGAGAATCACTCGGTTGCGAGAATCGTTCGGTGCAGTGATCGCCCTGGTTCGACGATCGTATCGGTCTAATGATCGCATGAGCGCCGGCGGTGTCAAGGCGCCGCGTGGTCGGTCCGTGGTCCGCCGCTACCGGCGCCGCCGTCGTTTACAATCCGCGCAGGTAATCCGGTGTCAGGCGGCGCTCGTCACCGCTGGCGATGATTTCGTCGAGCTGCGCCAACGCGCGCTCCCGGTCCGTTGGCATATTGATCCGCAACGGCAGGTAGTTGCTGGCGTGGTTGGCGAAGAATCGGCAGCGGGTCAGCTGCGCCTGGGCGACCAAGGTCCTCAGCTCGGCCAGCAGTCCCCAGCGGTCCGGCAGGCTGAAGGCGCCGCGCTCGGCGTCGTCGAACAGCGGCGTGCCGGGGACCAGGGTCGTCGTCAGCGCGCCGACATACGGCGGATCCATCGCCGACAGTAGTGCGGCAGTGGCCTCGGCGTGGGCGGCCGAGCGCTCCTGGCCGCCCAGACCCAGCATCACGATCACGGAGTGCCGCAGGCCGGCAGCAGCGAGGCGCTCGGCCGCCGCGGCGGCGTCGGCGGCGGTCGATCCTTTTTGTACGCGGCGCAAGACCTCGTCGTCGCCGGACTCGACGCCGTGATAGACGATTTGCAGGCCCAGTTCATTCAGGATGCACAGCTCTGCCACCGACTTAAGCAGGATCGTGCGTGCGTCGCCGTAGATACCGATCCGTCGCAGGCTGGGAATCTCGGCGCGCAGACGCTCGAGAATCCGTGTGAGCTTGGCCATGCTCAGGACGAGTGCATCGCCGTCGCAAAGGAAAACCCGGCGGATCGGCCGTACCGTCGCGCTGAAATGTGCGGCTTCGGCGATGTCGGCCGCCACGGTTTCCCACTTCTTGGTGCGGAAGCGCTGCTCCGGATCGCGGTACATGGCGCAATAGGTGCAGCGGTTGTGGCTGCAACCCACGGTCACCTGCAGCAGCAGGCTGTCCGCCTCGCTCGGCGGTCGGTAGAGTCGGCCTACGTAATCCAACGCCCAGTCTCCCTCAGCTCGTGGTCATGAGAGCGCCGTTTAGCCGGGTATGAACCCCCGCAACGGGCTGGTAACCAATATACTACCGCGGTACGTGTGACGCGCGAGGCGACGGTGGCACTCACGATGAATCAAGTTGATTGGCTGTTGATTTCGGGACCAATCGGCCATGGGTAGCCGGAATGTCTCGTTATCGGCCAGCAACGACAGCTTGATGGATTGTGTCGTAGCCAATTGCTTACCGCGGGCCATTAGATTTTCCTTTAAACGGTGCTTGCAGAAATCGCGATAATATGGTTGACCGGTGGGGGTACGGGTTTTACAGCATGTTGCAGCAATGCCGGGATCGTCGGTCCGCAATGACTTAGGGCGAGAGTCATTCATCATGGACGGGTCCCGGCCCTCTTTTTACTTCGAAAACCACTCACTTCGGATTCGCTCACTTCGGCATCACTTCGGCATTACTTCGGCATCACTTCGGCATCACTTCGGAATTCTCCCCGGTATCAGAATATGTTCACGTAACGGCCGTCGCGCATGATGATCTGCCGGCCGTCCGGTCCTTCGAGCGCGACGGTCTGCACCGTGACCCGGGGCTGGGTTTCGGAGATGTAGACCCGGTCGAGATGAATCACCGCTGCCGGACTGGTGAAGTCGTCGGGACCGACCGACCCGCCGAAGTGATCGCTCCGTCCGAACGCGATGTGTAGTCCCAGTTTCTCGTCGAGCAGGATGCTGCCGGTAGGGCGTAGGCCAAAGTCGCCGAGCACGCCCAGACCCAGCTCGGCCAGATTGGCGTAGGCCGGTTCGGCGGTCAGCTTGGCGGCCTCCTGGTCGCTGGCCGGGCCGTCAGAGACAACCTGCACCGCGCGGTTGGCCTCGATCGCATAGACCACCACCTCGTCGTCGATCTGCACCGGTAACGTGCCTCTGCTTCCGCTCCGGTCGTCCGGCAACTCCCCTTCGTAGGGCACGATATAAGCTTCGCCCGACGGCAGGTTGCCGGCGACACCGTTGACCGGTAGTAGTCCGCCCGACGCGTGGCCTGCGCGGTGCCGCAGATCGAGCCACAATCGGTGGTCACGTCCGTCGGCACCTAACCGTATCTCGGCGCCGTGCGCGGCATCGAGGAGCGTCTTGAGCAGATCGACCCGCCGATTCACCTCGCCGTAGTCGATTTTCAGCGCCGGAATCATGGTCGGTAGGAAACCGGGCATCGTGGCGGCTCGGAACGGCTGGGCCCGCGTTGCGACCTTGAGCGGGGCAGTGGCTGACAATTCCGTCGGGGCCAGGACCAGGCTATGGGCGGCAAATAGCTCGGTAAACGGCAGGTGCGGACGGCCAGACAGGTCATCGGCTGTCTCCGGCTGGAAGTCGCCGGCGCTCAGGACGCAGTCGTGGGGCAAGTCTGCGTTATTGCCGCCGACGTTACCGTACCAGGCGAGCGTGACCTGCTGAAGATTCAGCGCCTCCCTTTCTTGAGCCAGGAGGGCGGCCCATTCGGCCGCCAGGCGGCGACGCACGGCCCAGTCCGGATTGTCCGGCAGCCGTTGGTCTGGCAAATCGACGATGATCGCGAGGCCTTTGTCGTCCGGCCCGGGCCGGAAGACCCGTTCGATCAACCGACGCAAGTCGCGGGAATCCAGGGTATCGGCCATCGTGTGACTCCTTGCGGCGAGGCAGGTTTCAATACTACGCCTAGCTTCACTTCGGTACAATACAACGCTGGGCAGGCGCACGCTTATGAATTAAGCTGATCTGTAATTAATCTGGCCTGAATCATCTTGGCCAGCGAGGAGGGACCGGTGGAGGGAGCCGCCGGCTCGAGGCAGGTCACCGGGTAGCTGCAAGGAGTGCACATGAGTCAGACTCGAGAGATGAACCTGGCGTTATATATCGACTTCGATAATGTCGCCCTGGGGGCGAGAGACGCGCGGCAGGTTTTCGATATTCAGTTGTTGCTGCAGCGGGTGCTCGAAAAAGGGAAGATCATCGTCAAGCGGGCGTATGCCGATTGGGCCCACCACAGGCAGTATATGGCGCCGTTGCACGAGGCGGCCATCGAGTTGATCGAGGTCCCGGCCCCGAAGATCTCGGGTAAAAACAGCGCCGATATCCGTCTGGTCGTCGACGCCCTGGACCTATGTTATTCCAAGGACCACATCAACACCTTTGTGATCGTTTCGGGCGACTCTGATTTCTCGCCACTGGTATCGAAGCTGCGCGAAAACAACAAACAGGTCCTCGGTATCGGCATGCGTAATTCGAGCAGCAAGCTCTTGATCGCCAACTGCGACGAGTTCATTTTCTACGACGACATCTACGGGTCGGCAACCGGCCGTCTCAGCCAGTCCACCACCAATGTACCGGCCGAGAAGCGTAAGCTGTTCGAGTTCCTGCTCGCCACGACGCGTGGGTTGCTACAGGAGAGCCGCGGCGTGCTCTACTCGTCACTCCTCAAGGACACGATGAAGCGCAAGCGGCCCGATTTCAACGAGGGTAGCTATGGCTACTCGACCTTTGGTGATCTGCTCGACGACGCCAAGAAGCTTGGACTGTTGGCAGTCGATCGCGATGAGGCCGCTGGCGGTACCTGGGTGGTGAAAGGACTGGGACCGGACGCGTCGGCGCCGCCCGACCGGCCGAGCGGCAGGTCGCGCCGTTCGTCGCGCCGTCGCCGCAAGGACCGCGAGAAGGCCGCCGAGGCAGCGGCCGCGCCGACGACGGCAGATCAAGTTCCGGTCGATGCAGTGACCCCATCGGTCGCAGAAACTGCCGCGCAACCGCGCGAAGCAACGGCGGCGAACCGGTCCGATCAGGCTGCGCAGCCAGCGAAGAAGACCACCAAGAAGGCGGCCAAGAAGACTGTCAAGAAGACCGCGAAGAAGACGGCCAAGAAAACCACCAAGAAGACCGCGAAGAAGGTTGCCAAGAAGACCACGAAGAAGGGTGCGAAGAAACCGGCGACGAGAAACGCAAAGAAGGGGTCCGGAGAGCCGTCACAGTCGGCCTCGCCGGCTGAGAACGCTGCTGAGGCAGAGTCAACCAGCCAGTCCGCTGCCGAGTCCCGACCGCGGGGCGTGGGTGCGTCCAGGGCGCGCTACCCGCGTCGGTCCGAATCGCGGTAAATTGCTCCTGCCAGCGACCGATAATCATTCCTAGACGGAATCGACTACCGTGGAGTGGGTCTGTAGCTCGCCGCACCTTTGCACCGTGGGTTCGGACCGCAATCCCGCCGGCGCCTGGTGCCGGGAGGGGGAATCGGCATGGCTGCCAGGCACACGACCAGTGTTGATCTCTTCGATATCGGACAGGCCTTGACAAAGCTCGCGGGGGATGTGGATCTACTGCAGGAAATCGTCGAGATCTTTCTGGATATGATCCCCGGCCGGCTGGACGAACTCGATCGCTTGATCGCCGTCGGCGATGTGGCCGAAGTCGCCAATCAGGCCCGCGAACTCAAAAGCGGCGCTGCCAACTTCTGTGCTGGACAGTTCGAGACTGCCGCCTTGGCACTGGAACAGCTAGCCAAGTCGGGTTCTCTCGAGGAGGCCCAGGCACTGTTGGCTCGCCTACGTACAGAGTTCCGCTGGCTGCACGATCGATTGAGTACCCTGGACTGGCGGACGATCGCGGCGATTCCGCGTTGCTGACAGCAGTTTCGGATCCCGATGGCGCAGATTGACCGCAGAAAAATCGGCCCGCACCGAACGGTAGCGGGCCGATTCTGTATTTTCGCTCATTGCCCTCCGTGGCCACCGATCCTCCCGAGTGCACTACTACCATTCGTCATCGCCCCGCGTGTTGTCCGCGACCGTCTGCGGGTCGCTACGGGCCAACTTCTCGGCGGTGACGAACGAGTCGGCATCGGGGTCGATCCGCAGCTCAGCGGCGACGGCCACGAGGTCGATGGTGATCGGCTGGTCGGCTGCGCCGCTGACCTCGAGCCGATCGAGGCTGGCAGCGGCCTTGGCGTATTCGGCATCGGCAGCGAGGGCGGCGGTGAAGGCCGCGGCCGCGGCACCCGTATGGCCGGTGCGTTCGAGCGCGACGCCCAAATTGTTTTCGAAGCAGGCAACACTGCTGTCGAGCTGGCACGCCCGCGCCAGCGGAGCAACGGCCTCGGCGAAACGTTCGGTTTCGATGTACAGCAAGCCGAGATTATTGAGTGACCAGGCATCCTGCGGATCGATCCGCAGCGCAGCCCAGTAGGCGGCAATCGCGTCGTCGTGTCGACCCAGGTCGCTGTAGGCGCGGCCCAGCACTCGGTGGGCTTGGACATTTTCCGGCTCGACGGTCAGCGCCCTCTGCAGAGGTTCCACCGCATCAGAGGCCTGACCGAGGTCCAACCGGACGCGGGCGAGATTCACCTGGCTCTTGACGTGATCGGGTGCGATCTCGAGCGCGGTCAGTAGCGACTGCTCCGCTGCTTCGGGCGAGCCGTCCTGCCGTTGACTGAGGCCGAGCATGTAGTAACCCCACGCATTTTCGCCGTGTTGATCGGTATAGGCAGCGAAGAGGTCGACGGCTTCGGCCCAGTGCCCTGCGAAATACGCCGCTTCAGCTTCGGCATAACTCACTTCGCGCGGCTGGTCTGGTTCGGTGGATACCGGTTCGGCCACTGCGATCGCTTCGGCCTCGGTCGGGGCCGTACCGCCGGCTGATTCAGTGCCGACAGGGGCTATATCGGTGGCGGTGTCTGTCGCCACCGTTGGCGCGGCGTCCGCCGGGATCGGTGGGGTTACCGCCGCCTGCAGTAGCGCTCCGTTGTCGATAGCGTCGGGACTGTTGGCGACCAATTTCACGCCGAGAAAAACGGTCAAAGCCATGACCAGTACGAATAGTACTCCCGCCTCGACGAATTTCAGTTGTCGCTGCTGCTTGGTGGTCAGGTCGTTGCGATCCATGATCGGCTCCCTTTCGTATACGTGTCCCGGCGAGCTTGGTCCTGGGCGGTAACCCGACTGGCTTGCGAGGGCACAGGTGGTGACAAACCGTGCTCGTGCCACCACAGCGCAAAGAGTTGGCCAACCCTGTCTGATTACTCGCTTCACGTGTATTTGATTTATATACAAGTGGTTATGTAGATCAGACATGCAGTGGATCTTGCTGATTTTCACGGACTGTGTCCATCGGAACACAGCCCGAACGTGTCCACGTCAACACCGTCCCATCCTACGCCGGTCTGAGCGACGAGGCTAACCTCGAGACCAAGATTCACGATGCTACGACGGCGGACGAGGCCAAGATAGAAGAGCAACATCCCTTGATCTTTCGGGGGCCCCCCGGGGGGCCTTTTTCCTGGTGGGCAAGGGGACGGCCCGAGGTTGTGGGACCTCGCGTCATATTTTTC
>JAUVBS010000352.1 GCA_030591105.1 bacterium
TCGCCTTCGCCGACGTACCACTTGAGGATCTCGCCCTCGGCGATGCCTTCGCCCAGGTCGGGCAATTTGAACTCGAACACCTCTGCCTCCCTTGCCCGTAGTGTCAGAAGTCGAGGGTTTCCTCGATGCCCCGGACGATGCGGCCGACGGTCGGAATGTAGCTCTTCTCGCGCCCGAAATAGGGCGTGACCACGTCGTAGCCGGTCAGGCGTTTGACCGGCGCTTCGAGGTACAGCAACGCTTCGTCATTGAGCAGGGCGATGATCTCCGAGGCGACGCTGAAGCTCCGTGGCGCCTCCTGTACCACCACACAGCGGCCGGTCTTGGTCACCGAGGCGACGACGGCCCCAGCATCCATCGGCGCGATGGTCAACAGGTCGATGACCTCGATGCCGGCCCCCCGTTGCTCGGTAACCGCGGCGACGGCCTTACGTGTCGGACGCATCATCGCGCCCCAGCTGATCACAGTCAGGTCGTTACCTTCCTGGACCAGCTGCGCCTTACCGATTTTCCCGACTTCCTCTGCTTCCGGTACTTCCTCGCGGAAAGCGCGGTAGGAGTGTTTCGGCTCCATGAAGACGACCGGGTCCGGATCGCGGATCGCCGCGACGATCAAGGCGCGGGCGTTGCGCGGTCCGCTCGGGATCAAGACCTTCGAGCCGGGGGTGTGCGCGTAGTAGGCCTCGCGGCTCTCGCTGTGATGCTCCAACGCCCGCACGCCACCACCGAACGGCATGCGGACCACCAGCGGTACGGTGAATTGCCCCAGCGTGCGGGCGCGGTAACGAGAGGCGTGGCCTTCCCACTGCGCCAGCATCAGATAACTGAAACCGCTGAACTGCATCTCGGCCACTGGCCTGAGCCCGGCCAGAGCCATGCCGATGGCGCTACCGAGGATGGCCGATTCCGCCAGGGGCGTGTCGAGCACGCGTTCGGCACCGAACTTCTCGATGAGCTGGTCGGTCACGCGGAACACGCCGCCGTCGACGCCGACGTCCTCGCCCATGACGATGACGCTGTCGTCTCGGGCCATTTCCTGGGCGAGACCGAGGTTGATCGCTTGAACCATGTTGAGCTTAGGCATCGCCGGCCTCCTGCTCGAGGTTGGTCAGGAACTCGCGGCGCTGCTGTTCGATGGACGCGTGGCGTGTGCCATACACGTGATCGAACGGTATGTCGGGGAGAAAGTTGCCCATCGCCTCGAACTCGACGACCGCTTGGTCGACCTCGGCCTTGATCTCGGTCTGGAGTGCTTCCTCCTGGTCGTCGTCCCAGATTTTCTTGGCGGTCAAGTAGGTGCGTAACCGTCCCAGCGGTTCTTGCTGCCACCACTCGTCTTCTTCTGCCGACGTCCGGTACCGGCCGGGGTCGTCCGCCGTGGTGTGCATCATCAGCCGGTAGGTGACCGCCTCGATGAAAGTCGGGCCGCCGCCGTCGTAAGCGCGCTGGAGCGCTTCGCGCACCGCCACATAGCAGGCCAGAGCGTCGTTGCCGTCGATCTGAATGCTCGGCATCTCGTAGGCGATACCCTTCTGAGCCAGGGTCTGGGAGCGGGTCTGCTGCTCGCGCGGCATGGAGATCGCCCACTGGTTGTTCTGGCTGATGAAGACCACGGGGGCCTGCCACACCGCGGCGAAGTTCAACGCCTCGTGGAAGTCACCCTCGCTGGTGGCGCCATCGCCCATGAATGCGACTGCTGCCGCGCGCTCCTGGCGGTATTTCAATGCGTAACCGATACCCACCGCGTGCAGGCACTGGCTGGCCACGATGATATTTATTGGCAGCAGCCGCTGGCGCGACGATTCGGGCTGGAGATTGCCTTCCTCGTAGCCGTTGTAGAACAGATAGGGGCTGGTCAACGGTTCTCCGCGCACTAGCCGTCCACCCAGTTCCCGGAAGGCTCCCACGAACCAGTCGTCGTCGCCCATGGCGCAGGCGGCCGCCACGGAAATAGCCTCTTGACCGGTGCTCGGACCGAAAGTACCGATCCGTCCTTGCCGTTGTAGCTTGAGCATCCGCTGATCCGTGGCCCGGGCCAGGACCATCCAGCGGTAGATACGCAGCAGCTCGTCGGTCGGTAGCTGCGGATCGAGCTGTGGATCGATCTGCCCCTGGGCGTCGAGGATCTGGAGATAGGGCACTTCGAATTGCGCGATCTGTTTCCGCGGCATTGCCGAAGTCCTTTCGAGTATTGAGAAAACAAGCCGCCCGGGAGAGTGCGACGGCCCGCCGTAACCGTGCCACATGATACAGGCTCGCCACCGATTCGCAATTGCGGTTTCCGGCTACGGTGCTACGATGCCTGTTGTGACGAGGCGATAACCGGCCTTGAGTCTCGTGGCTCCGGTTATATTATTAACGACTAGAACATCGGCTATCGACCCGCACCATCGGCAGTGAGCCGTGACGAGGGGCCTGGTTCGTCCAGAGCCTCGCCGAAGATGCGGGCGGCAACGGAAGAACCGACCGAAGGAAGGCGGCCAAATGTCGACCAAGGAACTGCAAGAGCACATCGTCGAGAACATGAAGCAGTGGCAGAAGATCGAGAACGCCTCGGTGGCCCAGATGAGCGCGATCATGGAAAAGACCGACAACCCGCTCATCAGCCTGGTGATGGAGATCATCCAGCGCGACAGCCAGATGCACCACCGTGTCCAGCAGATGATCATCGACAGCCTGACCAGTCAGACGATCACGGTCAGCCCCGACGACTTCCTCGAGGTGTGGGACAAGATCGAAGACCACATTGCCATGGAGAAGGAGACCGTCCGGCTGGCGGAAGACAGCATCGAAGCACTCGCCGGCAAGAAGATGATGGTTCAGGAGTATTTGCTTAACTTCTTGAAGGTGGACGAGGAGAAGCACGACACGTTGCTCGATTCCCTCGCGCTGATCAAGAAGGGGATGTACCCGTACGGTTGAGACCCATTGCCGACAACACGAACGACTACGGCGCCGCTGCCCGGTAGCGGCGCCTTCCTCTCCAGACCAGGAGGAGACCCTTGCTGAGCGAAAAACTACAGGACGCGGTAAACGAGCAGATCAATGCCGAGTACCACTCCGGCTATCTCTATCTCGCCATGGCGGCTTACTTCGAGACGCTGAACCTGGCTGGTGGCTCTCACTGGATGCGGCTCCAGGCCCA
>JAUVBS010000391.1 GCA_030591105.1 bacterium
CAACTGGTACTCGTTCTTGGTGCGTACGTCCTCATTGACTACGCGGTCCAACGCACGCCACAACGCGGCGGCATTACGAAACAGATACGCGCCGACAATGGCGAGGTTGCTCGGCGGCACGGACGGCTTTTCGACACAGCGAACGACGCGTTGGTGTTCGACCTCCACCACGCCGAACCGCCGAGGATCTGCGACTTCTCGCACCGCGATAACGCTGGTCTGCGATCCGAGCAGAGCCGTGTAGTCGGCTTTCAGAATGGTGTCGCCGAGGATACAGAAGAACGGATCGTCCCCGACCGCCTTCCGGGCGGTCCAGATCGCGTGTCCCAGCCCCAACCGTTGCCGCTGTTCGACGAAGGTGATCGCCAACTCGGGTCGCTCCCGGGCGAACCAAGTGCGTACCGCTTCACCGTGGTAGCCGACGATCAGCACGAACCGATCGATGCCGGCTGCGCTCAAGTCATCGACGATATGCGCGAGGATCGGTTTGCCCGCCACCGGGAGCAGCGCCTTGGGCTTGTTCAACGTGTGGGGACGCAACCGCTTGCCGATACCGGCCGCAGGTATGACCGCGAGCATAATCAACACCCCTTCTCTGGTCTGGACTGCTGACGAATAGCCGACGAGATCGGGTGCCGGAAGCTACTCGCGATCATACCGGGCAAGTGCCCGTTTGAGCCGCTCGATCCGGGCTACCGGTACCGGATCGATACCGCGCGCCAGCGCCACGTAGCAACTGAAATAGTCACCCCACTGTACCAGCGACATCGCTCTAGCGAGGGGCTGTTCGCCACGGGGTCCGATCTCGCAGGTCAGTGGCAAGTCTTCACGAAGTTCGGCCAAGGTGGCGACCAGTCGGCGCCGGTCGCTCGCGCACTGCTCACCACCGCGTAGCACCACCAACGCGAAACGCTCGCGGTCGCCGGCGGCGAGTTCCCAGCCGACGATGTCATTGTGGTCCAGTTCCGGGAACCGGACGTGGTAAGCAGGACACTTGGCGTTCTCGTTGAGCTGCGCCTTCAGACGCGCACCGGCACCGTGAGCCTCAGCGCCACAACTGTAGATCACCACGAATCGCCCGGCGACCGATCTCGCCAGTTCGTACACTGCAGCGGGCGTGTCGGTGGCAACAGACGCCTGGGCGGCGGTCACAGCAGCGACCGCCGGCGGTGCCGTGGTTAGATCGACACCGGCCAGATGATGAGCATTGCCTTCGGTCAGCGTGCTGACCGTTGCGTCGATCTGGGCGGCGAGTTCCGCACCGCCGCCGAGTCTGGCGAGCGTGTGCAGTAACGCGCCCAACCCGTAGCCGAAGGCCGCCCGTGGCGGCAGTCGCTCGGGCAGACGGACCACCGAAAACTCAGCTGGGGAGTCGTTGCTGCTCATTTGCGCCAGGCGTCCGCCCGTCGTCAACGCCACGACACGGCAGCCGCGTTCTCGCGCCGCGGCGGTGGCCGAGAGAGTCTCCTCCGTGTTACCCGAGTAACTCGCCGCGATCACCAACACCCGTTGGTCCACCCAGCCCGGTAGGCCGTAATCACGCCACACATCGATCCGGGCCGCAGCATCCTCCTGGAGCGGCGCGGCCATTTCGGCCGCGATGGCCGATCCGCCCATGCCACACACCAGCACCTGTTGCGGCGCTCGAGGCAGTGGCCGCAACGCACCGAGACCCGGTAGCTTACCGCTGGCAGCTAACTGCCGTGGCAAGTCCGCCACCAGAGCCAGCATGGTTCCACCACCGCCGGTCGGCCAGCGCATCTCAACCGTCCTTCTGCTCGGCGCGCTCTTGCTTACGCACCTCGATGTACCGCGCCAAGTAGGCATCTGCTTCTGCGGCGGTAGCTAGGCCACAAATATTTTCGACTAGACGCTGCGCTTCGGCGTATTCGGTCCAGCGGATGACTTGCTTGACCTTCGGTAGCGCCGGTGCGTGCAGACTGATCTCGTCGAAACCGATCCCGAGCAGCACTTCCGCCAGACGGGTCTCCGAGCCCATTTCGCCGCACAGCCCCACCCAGATACCGGCTGCGTGACCCGCCGCCACGACCTGTCGCATGATCCGCAGTATCGCCGGGTGAAGCGGCCGGTACAGATACGCGACGCGGCTGTTGCCCCGGTCCATGGCCAGCGTGTATTGGATCAGATCGTTGGTACCGAGGCTGAAGAAATCACACTCGACCGCGAGCAGGTCTGCTATCGCCGCCGCGGCAGGTGTTTCGATCATCACCCCGATCGGTAGATCGGGAGCGAAGGCGAGACCGTCGCGTTCGAGTTCGAAGCGGCACTCGACGCAGATATCCAGAGCTGCCCGCAATTCCTCCACGCCGGTGATCATCGGGAACATTAACTTGGCCGGTCCGGCAGCGCCGGCGCGGTAGATCGCCCTGAGCTGAGTCTTGAACAGGCTGCGGTTCGTGAGGGAGAAACGGATGCCGCGCCAGCCCAGAAACGGGTTGTACTCGCGCTTGGCCCCCAGGTAGCCCGAAACCTTGTCGCCGCCGACATCGAGGCTGCGGAAAATCACCGGACGGCCCGCCATCCGCCGCAGGATATCCGTGTACATGGCGACCTGGTCCGTCTCGTCCGGGATATCACCGTGTTGAAAATAGAGGTACTCGGTCCGCAACAGGCCGACACCCTCGGCCCCGCGCGCGAGCGCCTCATCGACCTCCACCGGCAACTCGATGTTCGCCAACATGCGTACACGGCGGCCATCCGGGGTCTCGGCCGGTAGGTCCTTCAAGTAGTCGAGCTTGCGACTGATCTTCATCGCCTG
>JAUVBS010000085.1 GCA_030591105.1 bacterium
CATCTGCTTTAGACACCTGATACCGGAAATGCCGTTTCGCTGGTTCGCTGGCGACCGCGAGGTCGAACGCGAGGAGGTTCTCTACCGCTCCGACCGCCAGCGCGAGATCACCATCGGCGCGGACGAATTGACGCTCAAGGCGCGCGAGGCGCACCCCGACTTCGCTCCGATGGCTTACCTGAACGGCACACAGGATCCGACCGCCATGAAGTGGTTGCTGACCCAGCGTATCGGTTCCAAGCGGAAGATCTACGGCTATACCGGCCCGAAGTTCGCCGAGCTGATCTCGAGCGTGTATCATTTCCGCACCGGCCGCTACCTCTCCTATGTGGCGCCCGGCGATACCCGCCGCGGCCGCACGACCATGCTGTTGCTCTCGCTGCTGGACCCCGGCACACGACGCGCCGCGCGTCGCTGGCTCGGCACGTTGCTGCGCAACCCGCTGCGTGCATTCGAGACCGTGTACATGCAGTCGATCATGTTCATCCAGCCGGTCGACTTCATGGCCAACGGCGAGCAGAGCATGTGCGACGGCTGCCCCGACATCACCGTGCACGAAGACGAGCTGGTCTGGTCTTGCCGCCTGGAAGAGCTCAAGAGCTTCGGCACCTTCCTGCGGTCGGTACCGGTGGAGGCTGAGCACGAAGAGTCGGCGCAGGCGCGGGCAGAAAATGCGTAGCGTCAGGGTTGGGATGTTTCGGGCGCTGCGACGATGATCGTGTGGCCGCCGACGAGGTTCTCCCGCGAGACGAGCAGATCGCTGAGCCGCTGGAAATCCGCCCGCCGCCTGGGCGTGTCTGCTTGGCGGAGACAGGCGCGCCGAACCGCCCAGCGCCACAAGGGCCAGAGTAGCCAGTAAAGCACAAGGCCGCCCTTGCCGCGGCGCGAGGTTACCAAGCGTTCGATACGCAAACCCTGCCGTTCGCAGGCGAACCAGAGCTGCGAAAGGGTCATCGGGTTGACGTGCTCGAAGTAGATGTTGGGCGTATCGAGGGGGATCGGGCCGTTCTCCATGGTGTGGAAACCCGAGCAGAAGAAGTGCCCGCGGCTCTCCAGGCAACCGACGTTCGGCGTGGTCAGGATCAATCGCCCGTCGCTTTTGAGCACACGCCGCACTTCGCGCAAGAACATGAACGGGTCGGCGACGTGCTCGATGCCTTCGATGGAAACGACATAGTCGAAGCTCGCGTCGCCGTAGGGGAAAGTCCGCGTCATGTCGACGGCGGCGTAGGTAACGCCGGGCAGGCAGTGCAGGCTCTCGTCAACATCGGCAGCGACACCGGTAAACCCGGCCGCTTGCAGATCCCGGATCAGGTAACCGGGCCCGGCCGGAAGATCCAGCACATGTCCTGGCCCGCGCGCCAGCAATTCGGCGATCACGAGCTCGTGTAGCTGCGGGTTGTGCCGTGTCGGTTCGGTGAAGTCGGTTTCTACGTGAGTCACGTCTCGTCTCCGGTCCGAGCGAATCGATGTGCCGGTCTGAGCCGCGTGTCCTGTCCCGAGACAGGACACTAACCCATATGCGTCCGCCCCGCCATGACGGCGGGGCGGTATATGAACTCGAGCAGCCAACGGACCGATCGCGAGGGCTAACCCGTCGGTTAAACCGTTTTTACCGATTCGGGCTCGGCGGTCATCACCTCGAGCTTCAACAGCTTCTCCCACTCCTGATCGACATACTCCTGGCACTTCACGAGCAGCTCCTCGTTGCCGGGCTTGAACAGATGCTTGAAGCGCCCTTGCTGCTTCATCCAGTCGGCGAGCTGAGTCTTGGGCTTCTTCTCGCTCGGTTTGTAGTTGATCTTGTACTTGCCGTTCTCGACCTCGAACAGCGGCCAGAAATTGTTCTCGACCGCCTCCTTGCAGATCTGCATGCCGATGGCCGGGTCGAAGTGCCAGCCGATGGTGCACGGCATCAGCACATTCAAGAACGCCGGTCCATCGACCGCCAGCGCCTTCTCCACCTTGGTGGCCAGATCGCGCCAGTGAAACGGGGTGGTCTGGGCGACGTAGGGAATCTCATGGGCGACCATGATCGCCGTGAGGTTTTTGCGATTCTGCTCCTTGCCCTGCTTGACCTTGCCTGCCGGGGCAGTCGAGGTATGCGCTCCGAACGGCGTGGCACTCGACCGCTGGATGCCGGTGTTCATGTACGCCTCGTTGTCATAGCAGATGTACACCATGTTGTGGCCGCGTTCCATCGCTCCGGACAGCGACTGCAGACCGATATCGTAGGTCCCGCCATCGCCACCGATGGCAATGAAGTTCATCTTTTCACGCTCGACCGGTAGATCGCCGAACTTCTTCAGCGCCCGGAAACCTGTCTCGACACCGCTGATGGTCGCCGCGACGTTCTCGAAGGCGGTGTGGATGTACGGGACCTTCCACGCGGTGTACGGATAGACGGTCGTGACGACTTCCATGCAGCCAGTAGCCCCACCGACGATGGTGTCCCGGCCCGCGACCAGCATGACCTGGCGCAGGATGTTCGCACCCGTGCAACCGGCGCAGGCGCGGTGCCCGCCGGAGAGGAGGTCTTCTTTTCGGACCAATTTCTTCAGATTGACAGCCATGACGAACCTCCTTTCCTAGAGCCGAATACCCAGTAGGTTGACTTCTTGCAATTCCTCACCAGCAGCGATTTGCTGCAACTTCTCGATCACTTCGGCCACCTGCTTCAGATCGTAGTCGCGGCCGCCGAGCCCGTAGATCCAGTTGTGGATCGGCGTCTGCTCTTGGCGGTAGAGTGCCGACCGGATCTCGGTGAAGACCGGGCCGCCGAAGCCGCCGAACGACGCCGAGCGATCGAGTACGGCGATGGCCTTGCGGCCAGCCAACACCTTCACGATCTCAGCGACGGGAAACGGCCGGAAGAGACGGAGCTTCAGCAGGCCGACCTTCACACCTTTATCGCGGTACTCGTCGATCACGTCCTTGGTGGTTCCCGCGCTCGATCCGAGCACGACCATCACCAGATCGGCGTCGTCGAGCCGGTATTCCTCGAAGAAATCGTAAGAACGACCGGTCAGCTCGCCGAATTCACTCATGACCTCGCGAGCCACCGGGAAGACGCGCTTTTGCGCCTCCATTTGACTCCACTTGTGTTCGAAGTAGTAGTCGGTCAGATCGAGCGGCCCGACGGTGATGGGATTCTCGACGTCGAGCAGCGCGTACTTCGCCTGGTAGGGACCGATGAAATCGTACGCCGTGTCGTCATCGAGCAAGTAGAGTGCGTCTTCGGTGTGGCTGATGATGAATCCGTCGTAGTTCGTCATCGCCGGCAGTCGGACGTCCATGTGCTCGGAGATGCGGAAGTTCATCAACGCGGTGTCGTAGGACTCCTGCGCGTTCTCGCAGAACACCTGAATCCAGCCGCTGTCGCGCCCGCCCATCGAGTCGCTGTGGTCGCAGTGAATGTTGATGTTGCCGCTCAGCGCGCGGTTGACCAGCGCCATGTTGATCGGCAGCCGCAGCGACGCGGCGACGTAGACCATCTCCCACATCAGGGCAAAGCCGGCCGAACTGGTCGCGGTGAACGTTCGTGCCCCCGCCGCGGCCGAACCGATCGCCGCGCTCATGGCGGAATGCTCGCTCTCGACGAGAATCATCTCGGTGTCCACCTCGCCGTTGGCGACGAATTCGGCGAACTTGTGCATCATCTCGGTCTGCGGCGTGATCGGGAACGCCGAGCCGACGTGCGGCCGAGCTTGTTTGAACGCGTAGGCGACCGCTTCGTTACCGGCCAGCGCCACGAGGTTCTGTGCCATGGCTCTATTCCTTTCCCGTAGCAACTACTTCGCTTCGCGGACCATGACCAGGGCCGCTTTACCCTTCTTGACCGGCGGACACTCGGCGGCGCAGATCCCGCAGCCCTTGCAGTGTTCGAGGATGATGCCGGTCACTTCCGGCTTCTCACCGGACAGATCAACCGCGATGGCCGAGTCCGGGCAGTAGATCCAGCAGAAGAGGCACTGTATGCAGTTTTCCACGACGAACTCGGGCACGAAAGTGCGCCAGTCGCCCGTCTTGTATTCGCTTGCGTTTCCGGCCTCGGTGATGATCCCGCCTTCGGTAAGCTCGCTGGCTTTCTTGAGACTCATGCGGACCTCAGCTCCTTGTACGCCCGCTCGACGGCAGTCACGTTGCCGTCGACGATCGCCTGCGAGAATTTCTGGCTGAAGCGTTTGGCGAGCGCAATTTTCAGCTCGTCGATGGTCATCAGTTCTTCGACGACGAGCAGCGCCCCGACCATCGGCATGTTGGGGATCGACCGCCCGAAACTGTCCAGGGCGATCTGCGTCGCATCGACCGTGTAAACCTTGGCGCCGTCGACATCCAGACGTTTGCCAATCGCCTCGGGCGACTCGCTGGTGTTGATCAAAAACACCGTATCGGCCGACGTGCCGGCGGTCACGCCCGCCGACTTCGACTCGAGTAGCGTCGAATCCAGGACGATCACGATATCCGGCTCCTCGACACTGCAGTGGCGGCGGATCGGTGCGTCCGCAATGCGGGTGTAGCCCCTGACGGGAGCTCCGCGCCGCTCCGGACCGTACTCGGGAAATCCTTGGCCGAACTTACCTTTATCGAGCACGGCCTCGGCCAAGAACATCGCCGCGGTCTTGGCCCCTTGTCCGCCGCGCGCATGCCAGCGGATCTCGACCATTGGACCTGCCATGGATCACTCTCCTTAATGAAATCTAAAACTCATCCGGGCAACCATTAACCTGCGCCCAAGCGAGGACAAGGTAGTCAGCACCTAGTCGAGAAACAAGAGAAACCCGGTCCGCAGGAGGCCGCTCGGTAAGGACGGAACAAGGGGTTTGCGGCAGACGTACAAGCGGCTATGGTCAGTCCGAAATTGCGGGTCCTTAGCTCGACTATCTGCGCCGGAATCGACCGGTCAATCGGGAGCACCGAACATGGCTGAAGCGCAGGTCAATATCGACCTCACACTCGATGGGAAGGCCAGCGTTTACCGCCTGGGTGACGGCGTGCTCGCCGGACTGCCCGACGCGCTAGCGGGCAGGTCCGCCGTGGCTGTCGTCGACGCGGCAGTCTCAGCGGCCCACTCCCGACGCTTGCGCGCAGCGCTGGCCGACGGAGCTTTGCCGGTCCACGTCGTGCCGGGGTCAGAAACGGTCAAGACAGTCGCCAGCCTGGAAGCGACGATCGGCTGGCTCGCTGCAACCGGCGTGACCCGTGACGGTGTCCTGATCGGCATCGGCGGCGGCGCCGTGCTCGATCTGGCCGGGCTGGCTGCCTCGCTCTGGCAGCGCGGGATCGCTTACATCGCACTGCCGAGCACGCTCGTGGCCATGGTTGATGCGGCGGTCGGTGGCAAGACCGCCATCAACGCGGCTGGGTTGAAGAACCCCGTCGGTACGTTTCATCCGGCCGAGACGATCTTGGCAGATTCCGAGCTCTTGTCCTCGCTGCCCCGCAACCGCTGGCGCGAAGGACTGGCCGAGACGATCAAGGCCGCGGTCATCGGCGATCCGCAACTCTTCGCAGAGCTCGAGGCTCACCGCGACGACCTGGCCCGATGGCTAGCGAGCGGCGAGAGCGGCGCCACGATCCCGGACCTGCTGACCGCACTGCCCTGGACCGATTGGATCGGCCGCGCCGTCCGTGTAAAAGCCACCCTCGTGGAGCGCGACTTTCGCGACGAGGGACCGCGGCAAGCGCTCAACTTCGGCCACACCCTCGGCCATGCCCTCGAGGCACAAACCGCCGACACCAGCCGCCCACTGCACCACGGCGAAGCGATCGCTGTCGGCATGGCGGTCACCGCGCGCATTGCCGCAGCGCGGCGTGAGTGTCCAGTCGCTGATGCGGACCGCCTGATCACTTTACTGGCGGACTGTGGTTTGCCGACGACGTGGCCACCGCCGCCGCGCGCCGAACTGGTACGCCTGCTGGCCGGTGACAAGAAACGGCGGGCCGACCGACTCGGCTGGATCCTGCCCAACGGGATCGGACGGGTACGGATCGGACAATCGGTCACCGTGGACGAGGTTCTATCCGGTTTGGCACCCCATTCCTGAGTAACGCAAGCAGCCAATTTATCACGAAATTGACACAAATCAGTCGCATGTGGTAGAATCGATTCAAAGGATCGCCCGCGGGAGGCGAAAAAGAGGCGGGGGCTCATCGGAGCCCCCGTTTCGTGTGCAACGAATCGAATCCTACTTGGCGAGCACCAGCTTGCCCGTGCTCGCAGTGCGGCCGTCGGACACCTGAACGAAATACACGCCGGCGGCGACTGTAGCCCCGCTACTGCCGGTGCCGTCCCAAAGCGCGGTGTAGCGGCCCGCTTCGCTCCGGTGATGGACCAGCGTCCGTACCAGCCGGCCCCGCAGATCGAAAATCCGTACGCCGACGAGCGATGCGCGCGGTACGTCGTAATGAATCGTCGTGCGCGGGTTGAACGGGTTGGGCACGACTGAGGTCACCGCCAACGCCACCGGTAGTTCGATGATTGGCGCTGCTGAGACCTGACCGTCGCTGTGCACCCGCGCCGAAAAACCGCCGCAGTGGCCGTCGGTATCCACCGCGGCAACGAGGTAGTAACAGGGTTGAGGCGGCGTATCCTGTACCGACGCCTGCGGATGTTCGACGCTGGCGATGGCGTTGGCCGCCGACGGGAAGAAGACATCTGTCGTGTCGCGGTACACCACGTAGTAATCCAGGTCGGGCTCGACGCCGGCGGTCCAGCTCACGACGTAGGTCCCGCCACCGAGGTCCTCGATCGCGATTCCCGCGACGGCGACCGGTGCGACCATTACCGCCCCGGGTCCACCCTGCGGCCCGATATCCGCCCGCGATCCGTCCAGATCGGCGCAGCCGGGATCAGGATCGCCGCGGTCGATGCACGGTGAATGAACACCCAGGCCGTAGTCGCCGTCCGCTGGAGCGACGAAGAGTGGATCGGCGGCGATATCGTGCGGGCCGGGATCGCCACCGGCGTAGTCGCCACCGGTATTACCGAAGACGTCGTTGTAGTCCGACATGAGCCCGCCGGCGGCCAGTAGACCGCTGCCCTCGTTACCGCTGATGATGTTGTTGCGCACTGCAAATCCGTCGCCGGCGCTGATCATCACACCGGCGCCGATCGTCGCAGCGTTGCCTGCTATCAGACAGTTCTCCACCGCGCCGCCAGCGGCTCCCATCACGAGCAAACCACCACCCAGACCGCTCGCCGTGTTACCGCTGCTGCGCACGTTGCGCAAGGTGATGTTGCCGTCGTAGGCGGCCAGGCCGCCGCCGTCACCGGCGGCACAGACGTTGCCGTCGATCAGCGCTCCGACGACCACCAGATCAGCATCGCCGACAAAGAGTGCACCGCCGGCAAGCTGGCTACGGTTATCGACCAGGGTCGCACCGGTGAGGGTCAACTCGCCTGTTTCGGCGGCAATTGCACCCCCTCTGCCGGTGCCGCCGTTCGCCTGCAGTACGGCGTCGTCGATGAGGACTACGCTCTCGGATAAGTAGACCGCGGCGCCGAGATAGCCATCGATGCTGTCGTTGCAGGTGTTGCCGTAAAATTCGTTGGCGCGCAGGATCGCGTCGGTCACATCGAATAGAGCGACCGCGCCACCACGCGCAGCAACGTTCCCGGTAAAGCGGCAGCCGTCGATACGCGGGCTACCGCCGACACACAGGACCGCCCCCCCGTAACCGTCCGCTCCAGGTGGCGCCGCACGGTTGTCGGTGAACGTGCAGTCGCGCAGCCACGGCGAAGCTTTCTCACTACCTTCGCTTTTGGCACAGGCTTTGCTCAGATATATGACAAAAGAAGAAAAACCCTGAGTTTGTAAACCGGAACTGCCAAAG
>JAUVBS010000057.1 GCA_030591105.1 bacterium
ATTTCAGCCGCCCGGTCGAGGGCGGTCGTCAGCACGTGCCAGTCGGCCACCATGAAGAAGCACTGGTATTCGTCCTGCAGACGTACCCAGTTCTCGAGCGCCCCGGTGTAGTTGCCCCAGTGCAATCGGCCAGTGGGTCGGTTGCCGCTAAGGACGATCTTCCGCTGTTCGGTCAAGGGCCGCCTTTCGACGCATCACGCTGGCCGGGGAAACGCTAGGTCGCCCCCATCGGCCGGAAATTTACCACCGAGCTGGTTTGATGTCAAAGCTTCAACGCTTTTGTGGGCCCCGCGCCCGGGGATGAGCGGCACGGTAAACTTCGGTCAGAAAGGTACGGTCGATATGGGTGTAGATCTCCGTTGTCGCGATATCGGCATGGCCCAGCAGCTCCTGGACCACGCGCAGATCGGCGCCACCTTCGAGCAGATGGGTGGCGTAGCTGTGGCGTAGCGTGTGCGGCGCGACGTTGACGCCGAGCCCCGCCGCCCGAGAATAGCGCTTCAGCAGGCTCCAGACCGAGACCCGTGAGAGCCGTCCGCCCCGCTGGTTGAGAAACAGCGCTGCGGTGGCGCGGCGACCGGCCAACTCGCCGCGTCCGCGCTCGAGATAGCCATCCAGCGCCGTGAGTGCCGGCGCACCGATCGGTATCAGGCGTTGCTTACTTCCCTTGCCGTGTACGCGGAGCGTGGCGACTCGGAAATCCAGATCGGCGCTATCGAGCCCGCACAGTTCGCTGACCCTTACACCACACCCGTAGAGCACTTCTAGGATGGCCCGATCGCGCAGTTCGGGCGGACGCTCCCCGGTGACCGCCGCCAGGAGCCGCTCGACCTGCCGCAGCGTCAATACCGACGGTAGCTTGCGGCCGGTACGGGGTGCCGAGATACCGGCCGTAGGGTCTTCGGTGGCGATCTGTTCGGCCACCAGGAACCGGTGAAACGAACGGAGGGTCGAGACCAGGCGTGCGCGCGAACGCGCCTGCAAGTGCAGCGATACATCGAGCAAGAAAGCACGCAGGTCGGCGGTCGCCAGCCGGGCCGGGTCGTTCTTGCCGGCCGCTGCCGCCCAGCGTTGGAAACCAGTGAGGTCGCGCTGGTAGGATTCGAGGCTGTTACGCGCCAACCCTTTTTCGGCGCTGGCGTGGGTCAGGAACGCGTCGATAGCGCGGTCCCAGGCGTCGGCATTGTCTGGCCGGTTCACGACTGGCGCTCCTGGTTGTCATCCGTACTGTGGCGCTGCCGCGCCGCGAAGAAGTTCAAGATACTCGCGATATCGTGGCGACCAATCCCACGCACTTCTGCCAGCTGCGTCGCCGTGGCCTCGCTGATCTGCACCACCGAGCCGAAATGGTGCAGCAACGATAGTTTCTTGATCCGCCCGATACCCGGGATCGCATCGAGGAGTGACGCCTCGGTGCGCTGGTCGCGCAGCAAGCGGTGGTAAGTGATGGCAAAGCGGTGCGCCTCGTTGCGGATCCGCTGCAGCAGCTTGAGAGCTTCGCTGGTCCGCGGTAAGTGCAGCGGGCCGTCTTCCCGGACGACGGTCTCCTCGCGTTTGGCCAGTCCGATCAACTGCGTGTCGTGGAAAGCGTAACGCGTCAATACCGCACGTGCGACATTCAGCTGTCCAGCACCGCCGTCGACCACGACCAGGTCCGCCGGCCGCTTTTCGCGCTGGGCCAACCGTCCGTAATAACGGTCGAGTACCTCGGTCATGCTCGCGTAATCATCCACCCCGGCAACGGTACGGATCCGAAAACGGCGGTAGCGCGTCTTCAGCGGTGCGCCAGCCTTGAAATAGACCAGCGACCCAACCGTCTCGCGGCCCTGGAAGTTGGAGATGTCGAAGCACTCGATGGTATTCGGCACAGTGTGCAGACGCAACTCGCGTTGTAGCTGAACCGAGGCCGGGGTGACGCGGCGATCGCCGGCGCCGCCCGCACGCAGGGTCCGCTCACCCAGCTTGAAGGCTGCGTTGGCTCTGGCGAGGTCCACCACCTTGCGTCGCGCGCCCCGCTGCGGGAAGCGTAGCCGGACGCGGCGGCCGCGCAGGCGCGAGAGCCACGCCTCCCAGTCTTGCTGGTCGGCGACGGCGTACCCCAGCAACACCTCGCCCGGGATATCACCGGCACGTGTGTAGTACTCGCGGAGCAGCTGAGCGCCGAAGATGTCTTCACCGCTCTCGAGTCGGTCGCGGAGCAGAAAATGGTGCGTCGTGAGGATACGACCCCGCCGAATGCGCAGGACGACACCGCAAGCGTCGGCGCCGTCGCGGGCCAGACCGCACACGTCGGCGGCACCGGTGATACCGCTGACGGCGATGCGCCGCGCCACGGTACGCTCGAGTCGGGAGATCCGGTCGCGCATCCGCGCCGCATCCTCGTAACGCAGCGCACTACTGAGCGCGCTCATCTCCGTACGTAACTGTCTGATCGCCTCAGTTTCGCGTCCCTCGAGGAAACGCACCAGGCGGCGCACCTTGCGCGCATATCCAGTCTGCTTGTCGTATTGCACACACGGGGCGCTACAACGGCCGATCTGAAAATCGAGACAGGCCCGCGGTACCGTTTGTTGCGGGAGGTCGAGATGGCAGGTCCGTACCTGAAATATTCCCGCGGCGAATTGCAAAGTCTCACGCATCGCTTTCACATCGGTGTACGGCCCGAAGTAACGCGCTCCGTCGTCGCTGATGCGGCGGGTGACCGTTACCCGCGGGAACGGTTCCTGCAACGAGATACGCAGGTAAGGGTACTGCTTGTCGTCCTTGAGACGGACGTTGTAAAGCGGTCGGTACTCCTTGATCAGCTGATTCTCCAGGACCAGCGCCTCGGCCTCGGAGTCGGTGGCGATGTAGTCGAAATCGGCGATCTTGTGTACCAACAGCGAGGTCTTGGGGTCGCGTTCACCAGCTTGAAAATAGGAACGCACGCGCTGGGCGAGCCGCTTCGCCTTGCCGACATAAATCACCTTGCCGTTGCGGTTTTTGTGCAGGTACACACCGGGCGTTGCCGGCAGCAAGCGGAGCTTCCGGTGGAGTTCACCGGCGGGTTCGGACTTCTTACGACGACTTGACATGGACTGCGTACCTTATTAAATTCTTGCGCTTAGATAGATTATACCGGAGGTAAAACCTTGCCCGATCACAAGAGTTGCAAGAAACGGCTGATCACCAGCGGTAAGCGGCGCGAGCGCAACCGCACGAACAAGGCGATGATGCGGGGCACGCTCAAGGAGTTCCGTACCATGGCCGTGAGCGCCGACGTGCCGACCAAGACCGCCGAGTTGCCGGGGTTGTACAGCCTGCTGGACACTCAAGTTCGCAAGGGCGTCATGCCCCGCAAGCGTGCGTCGCGTCTGAAGAGCCGCCTTGCCGCGCTAGCCGCGAAGTAGAGCGCAGACAACACCCCGCGCTGAAAACCGTTCGTGGTATCGAGGCCCGCTATCGAGCGGGCCTTTGACCGTATCTACCGCCTCGCGCCCGTACCCCGCATCAGCTCGCAGCTACCGTTCGGCAAGTTCCGCCAGCACATCCGTCAATCCGTAAAGACCAGGCCGTTGGTCGGCGACGAAGCGGATCGCAGGCAGCACCCCGCGCAAAAACGCCCGTCGGCTGTGTGCGCGGTGGGTTACCTGCAGAGTCTCCTCGGCGTCGCTGATCAACCAGGTGTGCTCACCGATGATCTCGCCGAGGCGGAGCGAGTGGATCGGCACCTCTGCACCGGAGCGCTGAGCTTCCCAGGACGCGGCGAGCCAGCGAGCTGTACCGCTAGGTCGGTCCTTCTTGTGCACGTGGTGAGTTTCGATCTGTTCGGCGGTAAAACCGTCTGGCAGCGTACGCGCCAGTAGCTTCAGGACCAACTGTAGCGCCGGAATACCGACGCTGAAGTTGGCGGCGAAAACCACGGGATGGCGTACGGCATAATCGGCGAGCGCGTCGCGCTGTGCAGCGTCGAACCCCGTGGTACCGATCACCAGTGCCGCAGCGGACTGTTCGCACTGCGCGAGCAGACCGGCCAATGCCGGCGCTAGCGAGAAATCCACCACCACTCCACCGTGTCGGTGGACTGCGGCCAGTTCCTGTTGTCCCGTCAGCGGCAAACGAGGATGGAAAGTTCCGGCCGGTTGGTCACACCCAGGTTCGGTAACGAGGCCGACGAGCTGCAGGTCGTCGTCGGCTTCGATCAGCTCGGTGACCAGCCGCCCCATTCTGCCTTCGGCTCCGTGGACGGTGACGGGAATCGGTGTGCTCATACTCAAGCCTTCTTTTCCGCTTGGTCGCGGGTCATCAGGTCGGCTAACACCGACTCGTAGAACTGCAACAGGTAGGCGATGCTCTTCTCGCAGACCGGGACCAGTGGCAGACGCGGTTCACGCCCGCACAGCCCGGCCAGAGCCAGCAGCTCCTTGACCGGCGCCGGGTTGGTTTCGACGAAGCACGCCTTGACGATGGGATCGAGCGCCCGTGCCATCGGCCAGGCCTGGTTGATGTCACCTCGCTGCCACGCTTGCCAGAGACGAACCAGCGAGCCCGGCAGTAAGTTGCTCACCACACTGACTGCACCGCGCCCGCCCATACCGAAGATCGGAAAGTTCAAGCCGTCGTCTCCGGAGAATACCTTCAAATCACACTCGGCGATCGCCTGTTCGACCTGGTCGAGATCGCCGCTCGCCTCTTTCAAGGCGACGATGTTCGGCTCGCAGGCGAGCGCCGCAGCGGTCTCGGGCAGCAAGTTACAAGCGGTGCGCCCCGGTACGTTGTAGAGCACGATTGGGATGTCGACCTCGCGCGCCACCGTCCGGTAGTGGGCCAGCAGGCCGCGCTGCTGAGGTTTGTTGTAGTAGGGAGTGATCAGCATAGCCGCATCGGCCCCCCACTCCTTGACATCTTGTGTCGCGGTGACCGTCGCCGCCGTGGCATTGGTGCCGGCACCGGCGACGACCGCGCAACGGTCCGCGGCGATGTCGACGCAGCTGCGTACGAGCCACTCCCGTTCCTCGCGCGAAAGAACCGCGGCTTCGCCGGTACAACCGACTGGAACCAGGCCGGCCACGCCGGCCGAAACCTGCCGCGTGACGAGTCTTGCCCACGCTCGGCGGTCGATCTGCTCATTCTTGAACGGGGTTACGAGGGCGGTGTATATTCCGTCTGGCATCTCCCAGGTCTTGCTCATCGGTGGCCTCCGTTGGTGTCGCGGCGTTGGCGTCGCCGCCGGCCGTTAATCCGTGCGATCGTGGATCATCGGTATGATCGCCACGGTTCAGTCATCGAGAACTACTTCACCGGTAAATACGGTAACGGCAGGGCCGCGCAGCCGTAGCGAATCGTCCTTATCGCCGACGACGATGGTCAAGAGATCACCGCCGTGCGTACGGATCGCCACCGGCGAAGCCGCCCAGCCGAGCCGTACGAGCACAACCGCCGCGGCCGCCGCGCCGGTGCCGCAAGCGAGTGTCTCGGCCTCGACCCCCCGCTCGTAGGTACGCATCAACCATACGCCGCCCGCAGCATCGTGTTCGACCCAGTCGATATTGGTGCCGTCGGGAGCGAAGAGCCGATGATGACGCAAGATGCTGCCCTGCTGCGGTACGTCGACAGCGCTCAGATCGTCCGTCGGTATTACCAGATGGGGTACGCCCGTATTACAGGTATGGTGCGCCGGATACGGCGATCCGTCCACCGCGATATCGAGTGCCAGGTCACGCCACCGTGGCAACGAGACCTCCACACCGTCGGCGGTGGCCCGACCGGTGAGCAGGCCCGCCGCGCTGCGGAACCGGCACTCGGCGGAGGCCAGGCCCTGACTCTGGGCGAAGGCCACGGCGCAGCGGGCGCCGTTACCGCACATCGTCGCTTCACCGCCGTCGGCATTGTAGTAGAGCATGGCAAAATCGGCCTGGTCATCCGCAGTGACGATGATCACACCGTCGGCACCGATGCCCAGCCGCCGGTCACAGAGCTTCGCGATCTGAAACGGTTGCAGTCTACCGTCGGCCAGGTCCGCGCCGGCGAACATCACGAAGTCGTTGCCGGCTCCGTGCATCTTGGTAAACGGTATGGCGTCGGGCATCGCGTCACTTCCCGTTGCGGGCATCTGGCGCATCGGCAGCATTGGGCGTATCGAGCGTTTCGCTCGCGTCACTCTCTGCAGTGCCCGCGGCACTGTCCTCACCGGCAGCGGCGAACCACGGCACAAGCTGGGTTGCGAAGTGCGGCTGCGAGAAAGAGGCTTCCAACCCCGGTTCGAGCAGCAACGAATCGATCAGTGCGTGCGGTTCGTAGAACCAGTCGATCTCACGCCCGGCGGCATCGACTGTGCCCGCCTCAGCGGGAAGCTTCGAGAATGCCGAATCACCGTCGGCGTCGACGAAGAAAATCAGTCTATTGAGCCCCGGCGGCACTTCGGCGAAGACGACCTCCTCTGCCAGCGAGATCTTGACCAGGCCGGCGGGCGGAGGCGTTTCCAGATACGGTGCCCAACCGGTGTCGTCTTCGGCAATCGCTTCCGGCCAGCCGTAGAGCGGTCCTGGCCACATGAGTAGAGAGTCGACGTGGCCGCGCAACAGGCCGGGCGTGGTTGGATCGTAGACCACGGTGAGTCCGACGTCGACCGTGACCTGGCCGGCGGTGACCCGGACGGTGTCGGGCAACAGACGGCGGCCCTCGTTGTCGGCGAGCCGCAAGTCGCCGTTACCATCATTGAAGACACGTAGCAAGTAAGGACCGCCGGGTATTGGTAGCCACGGCAGGCGATAGACGCCGGCCGAGTCGGTCACGGCTCTGCGCACCGGCTTCTGCTGATAGTACTCGAGACTGTCGGGAGGCACCGCGTACAGCTCGACCACTCCGCTCTGCGCCAGAGGGCGCTCGTTGTAGACCAGACGCCCTATGATTTCTCCCGGCGGAATCCGCGCGCCGGTGGCGATGGGGAATCGCCAACTCTGTTTGCTGACAACCTTGTGAGCGTCGCGGAGTCCGGCGCCCACCTCGACGATCACGACCGTATCGGGCGGTAACGGTTCGGACAATATTACGGTCGCTTCGCGGGCACCGGACCACTTGGTCTTGCGGTAGTCGGCCGGCGGATAGAGATAGAGCCAGCTCTCGGCCGGTTTGCGCTCCATCTTCTCGGAGAAAACCAGCTGTAGGCGATCCAGACCCGCGAGGCCGACAGCACCCGAGTCGGGAGCCGCGGTGACGAGTTGTGGCGGAATCGTATCGGCCGGTCCGCCCGGCGGCCCGCCGATCTGCGCACAGGAGACCGCCAGGAGCACTGCGGCCAGCAAGGTCGCTCCCAGTGACACTGCCCGCACTCGCCTGCTGTAATGGTCGGTCATGGTCTACTTCAGCAGAATCGCGAGAATCGCTCGCTGGGCGTGCAGACGGTTCTCCGCCTCGTCGAGGATCGCCGAATGCGGTCCGTCCATGACGGCGTCGGTGATTTCCTCGCCACGGTGCGCCGGCAAACAGTGCAGGACGATATGCTCCGGGTCCGCGGCAGCAAGCAGCTCTTCGTTCACTTGAAAACCGACGAAATCACGTCGCCTCTGCTCCACTTCAGCCTCCTGGCCCATGCTGTAGAAAGCATCGGTGTAGATGACATGAGCTTCGGTGACCGCTTCGCGGGGATCGTGGGTGATCATGAACGAGGCTCCACCGGCTTCCGCCTTGCGGACGATCTGTTCAGCCGGGTCGTACCCTGCCGGGCAGGCCAGGATGAAGTTGAACGGGAACCGGATCGCAGCATTGAGCCAGCTGTTTGCCAGGTTGTTGCCGTCGCCGATCATAACGACGGTCTTGCCCTCGATGGTCCCGAGGTGTTCCTCGATGGTCATGATGTCGGCCATGACCTGACAAGGGTGCACCAGATCGGTCAGGCCGTTGATGACCGGCACCGTCGCCGCCGCAGCCAGCTCGTCGACCTCACCCTGGTCGAACCAGCGGATCATGATGCCGTCGACGAAGCGGCTCATGACCCGAGCCACATCGGCAACCGCCTCACGCGTACCCATGCCGATCTCCTGATCGGTAATGAACAGTGAGCTGCCGCCCAGCTGTCGGATAGCGACCTCGAAACTGACGCGCGTACGCAGGCTCGGTTTCGCAAACACACAGGCGAGAACGCGTCCGGGGTGAGTCGCCTCGAGCCGGTGACGGCGCGCGAGCGGTTTCTGCTCGCGCGCCAGATCGAGGACGCTGCGCAGGAACTCGGTGTCGTGCTGGTCGATGGCCAGGAAATCCTTCTTGTCTGCTGCCATGTTGCCTCCTTCACCCCACCGACGAACTGATCGTCTCTACAGGGTCGGTTACAAGATGTAGCGGCTCAGATCCTCATCTTCGCAGAGCGGCGCGAGTCGCTCACGTACGAACGCGGCATCGACACCGAACGGTCCCGTATTTGTTTCCGGTACCTCGAACAGTAACTCGTCGAGAAGCTGCGCCATGACCGTTTGTAGGCGGCGGGCGCCGATGTTCTCGAGCCGCCGGTTCAAATCGGCAGCCATGCGTGCCAGCTCAGCGATGGCGTCGTCGGTGAACTCGAGCTGACAGTTGTCCACTTCGAGCAAGGCCCGGTACTGTCGGATCAGCGAGTTATCGGTATCGCGCAGTATGCGCACGAAATCCTCCTCGCACAGACTGTCGAGTTCGACACGGATCGGGAACCGTCCCTGTAGCTCGGGGATCAGATCCGACGGTTTGCTCATGTGGAAAGCGCCGGCGGCGATGAACAGAACGTGGTCGGTCCGTACCGGTCCGTGTTTGGTGCTGACGGTCGAACCCTCGACGATCGGCAACAGATCGCGTTGTACCCCTTCGCGGCTGACGTCGGGACCGCTGCCCTGACTCGACTTGCCGGCGATCTTGTCGATCTCATCGAGAAATATGATGCCGCCTTGCTCGGCCAGCTGGATCGCATCGCCGAGGATGCGCTCCATGTCGAGGCGCTTCTCCGACTCCTGTTCGTGCAGTAAACGCCTCGCTTCAGCCACGGGCACGACGCGCTCGGTCTTCTGCTTCGGGAACAGATTCTTGAGGCTCTCGCCGAACGAGGCATCGAACTCCTCTCCCGCCGAGGTGAAGATATTGGC